>CAZEFS010000133.1:2088-3204 GCA_964511545.1 uncultured Opitutales bacterium | reverse complement strand
GGGAGGCCCTCTTGACGAACTTAGAGGTAGATTGGGTTTTGAGCGACGCTTATACACTCCCACTCCCTACTAGCCGAGGGTACAAGCTAGATTATGCCCCCTGGCATAGCTATATCTTGCTGCCTACGGGAGGGAGTAGTGGAAAGCTCAAGCTCTGTATCCATAGTTGGGAGAATTTTCGTAGATCCAGTCAAGCAACTGCAGCATTTTTAGGACAAAAGCGGCTCGCTAGCCTCAGCCTCCACCCTCCTTGGCATATCAGCGGCCTCATGCCCTTTTTTAGAGCCTATTTTACTGGCGGAAGCCATGCTTTTTTAGATCCAAAAGACCTAAACCTAGCTCAACTTTCCTCCCTCTATGCCGTGAGATCCCAGCTAAAGAGTGAAGCCGTCTTTATATCCCTTGTACCTACGCTTTTAAAAAGAATCCTTGAACAAGAAGAGCTCTGCGAGTATTTCAGAGGTTTTAGGGGGATTTTTTTAGGTGGAGCCCCCCTCTTAGGCCCGATGGTTCAAGCAGCCCTAGACAAAGGTCTGCACATCTTACCCACCTATGGCTCAACGGAAACGGCTTCTATGATCAGCCTGCATCCTTTGGATACGTCTCTGCCTTTAAAACCTGGCTACAGTGGCCAACTACTCCCCCATGCTAAGCTTGCTTTGCAAGACAAGCCCCCCGAGGCTTAAACTTACGCTGCGAATCCTTGTTTTACGGATACTTTCCCGCAAGGCCTGAAAGACAAGAGGTATTTCAGACCCAAGACCTAGCAAGGCTAGAAAACAAAACGCAAGTTTACATCGAAGGCAGGCAGGATCGTATGATTATTAGCGGTGGCAAAAAAATAGATCCCCTAGAGGTAGAAACCGCTCTCTTACAAACCCAGGCCGTACAAGACTGTATAGGCTTTGCTTTGCCTCATCCAGAGTGGGGGGAAGTCGTGGCTCTTGCTTATGTTCCTAAAAAGCCTGAACTCCAAGCAAAAGCGCTTCAAGAGCTATTAAAACCCCTCCTTGCTACTTATAAAATGCCTAAAGCCTGGTACGCCGTAGCTAGCCTGCCTTTTAACGATCGGGGAAAACTCAATGCCAGGGCCTTAGAACAATGGATCCAAGGCCT
>CAZEFS010000133.1:1714-2078 GCA_964511545.1 uncultured Opitutales bacterium | reverse complement strand
CTGCCTCCACCTGGTTTTATCTAAAATAGACTTCTTTGGAAACCAGGTCTTTTGCTCCCTGGCTTCAGGCTTCAGGCTACGCTCGTTGAGCTTCGCCCGACACGTCGCTTGTTGAGCTACCTGTCTCCCGAAGTTTCCTTGCCTAACGAAGCTTCCTGTCTCTCGAAGCTTTAGTGTAGGGAGAATAGCGTAGTTAGGAACGTAGGGAGACGCCTGACACTTCAGGTAATAAGCTCCCTTACACGAGCTTAGAGCTAAAATTACGACGTAGCTTGAAAAACGAAGGCGAAAGGCCAAGCAAGATCATACGTAGGTCCGCAAGAGGTCTAGTGTGCTCAAGCCCTAAAACTGAACTTGCCTCGGA
>CAZEFS010000133.1:0-1704 GCA_964511545.1 uncultured Opitutales bacterium | reverse complement strand
CCAAGCTAGGGATAATACCCAGTGCGGTCTTAATGCTTTTAACTTGGCTATTGATGTATTATACGTCTCTGGTTAACCTAGAGCTGAACCTACAGGCAGGCAAAGGCATGAGCCTGGGTGCCCTTGGGAGGCATTTTTCTGGCCCTATAGCGGCAAGCATAGGGAATCTCTCGCTTAAGCTCTTGTCCTATGCTTTGTTAGCTGTATTTCTCTATGCGGGCGCATCTATCACACAAAAAGTCTTCCCCCAGGCTATAGGTTTATCCTGGACACAAAGCTTATGGGGATTGATGAGCATAGTTACCCTCCTATTGCCCATAAAGCTTATAGACCTCATGAATAGAGTACTGTTCATAAGCTTAATAGGAATTGTCTTCGTACTACTCTTAGGCCTGATAGCTAGTGTTTCTTGGGCGCACCTACCCTTGTATTCAGAACAATGGACTGACTGGACCGCCTACAGCAGTGTAGTGCCGGTTGTTTTCACGTCCTTTGGCTTTCAGGTGATCTTTCACACCCTAAGCGATTATTGCAAGCAAGACTCAGCAATGCTCAAAAAGACTTTCTTCTGGGGCAGTGCTATTCCAGCTATAGTCTACATCAGCTGGACCTGCGCTATACTGGGGGCCATCCACTCCCATCATGCGGACTTTTATTCGCAAATGGTTCTAGGAAAAGCAGAAGTAGGCGATCTAGTGTGCGAGCTTAGTAAGATCACCCGTTGGCAATCCTTACAATTACTCGTAGGATACGTCTCCTTATTGGCTATTACCACCTCCATCATAGGGGTAGGCAGAGGGCTGTACGATGCTTTATGCGTGCATTTCAGAAGCAAAATCTTCAATAATCGATTATTAAAACTGATAGCTGCCACTCTGAGCATACTTCCCTCTTATCTAGTGGCTGTGTGGGTGCCGAATGCCTTTATTATCATTTTAGGCTTTGCGGGGATGATTCTGGCTATCATTGCGGTGATCCTTCCTATTTATCTTTTGAAAAAGATTAGACCTAAACAGTGGCACTACCCTGTGCTCAAAAATAATTACTGGCTCTACCTATCTTTAACCGCAGGGCTTCTTGTTATAGGGGCTGAAATTATGAATATGTTTCTCTAAGGCTAGTTAGGCTTCAGAAAATAAAATACTAGACTCCCTGACAAAAAAAAAGGGGCAAGGTTTAAGCTTGATAAACAGCGGGAAAGCTGGCAGTCAAGCTTGTATGAAAAACCTAAAACTTACCCCGCAGGTACGTCAGTATATTTCATAAAATAAGTCAAGAGCAAATTGCTTAATGCGAATGATGACTGGTATGATTACGTTAGATCGCTTCATACTACCTGACAAAAAATATTTAGAGCTCATAAACAGTGGAAAAGAAGGGTATAAAGTCATCAAAAATGAGTTCAGGGGGCGAGAAAGTGACCTGCAATGGCTTTTAGCTGGGTTTATGCAATACAATCACCTATCCGTTAGCTGGGTTTTTTGCTTTTCATACAAGCTTGACTGCCAGCTTTCCCGCTGCTTATAAAGCTTATAGCTTACCCCATTTTCTTTGTCAGGTAGTATGCATTTTTCTGAATTTTAGGCTTGACTTTTGGTCCCAATTTTCATCTCATTCCTCCCACAATTTTGCTCTTTGTAATATAAGGTTAAATCGTTCAAACGCTTTTAAAAATAGAAAAAAAGGCTCCTTCGCCCTTCGCCC
>CAZEFS010000132.1:1007-3243 GCA_964511545.1 uncultured Opitutales bacterium | reverse complement strand
CTAGGAGACCCGTCTGGATAAATGCAAAAGCCTGCAAGTGCTCATAAATCCTAGTAGAGGGCTCTTGATGATATTGGAGTGCTGTTTTAACGATATTAGCAACAGGCCCTGGGGTATCCTCGCACAGGGTCAGCGCCTCTGAGACCCTCCCCTTGAGTAGGAGGTTTTGTATCCCTTCTAGAAATAAAGCGGGCCGAATATAGCGGCGATGAAGATAGAACATGCGTTCTAAAAAAATGATGAGAGCTACAAAACCTAATAGCAAAAGAGGAAGACTCACTAAGCCCCCTAAAGGAAAAGAAAAAACCTGCATGCTCAAAGACATTAAGCATTTATTTTATCTTTTTAAAGGCAAAAGATGAGTCTTAGGCATTCAAAAATAGCTACCAGCCTAGAGTTTTTCAGTAGTGTTAAGATTCAGTGGTGTGTTCCCTTTTTCCTCTCGTCATCATAAATTGAATCTGAATTTTTAATCTAGGGATAAGATAACGAAAAGGAGCGGTTATTCTACCGAGTAAGGATGTTTTGTAATCTTTTATGGCAATTGATTCTTTCAGGTATTCAATGTCGTTGTCATCAAACTGGAAATCAGCTCTAACTGCTGTAGGCTCAGGACCGTTAGCAATACTTTTTAGGATCTGTTCGTTAGGGGGCAGTAAACGATTCACTGCTTCAATCTCAGATTCCAACTCTTTATTTATTTTGTTTATTAAATCATCTGATAACTTAAATTTAGGTTCATTTTTTGTTGAACCTTTTTTTACATACCTTCGGGCGGCTTGTTTATCGTGTAATCCTAAGCTATTAACTAAGCGTAAGATCATAACCTGATGGCAGTTAGGTGATGGATTTACCCATTGATGGGGTGGATTGTGTGACACTTTGCGTTTGAATACAATATGATCGAAAACCTCAAGAAGGTTTTGTTGGTGGGCGTCATAGTTTAAGAGAACTAATGCGTCATCACCCAAGTTAGCAAGCTCAACAATCATTCTGAGGCTTTGTTTATGCATAGCGATCAGTTCCTCAATATATGTTTCTGGTGCATCTGTATAAGAGGCTGATTTTAGTCTCTCAGTATAAATAGAGCAGATGTAGTCAGGGGGATTGCGGACAAAACAAACAAATACGACTTTAAAGGTATTAGAAAACACTGAATGGATTTCTCTAAGATGGTCAATGGAGACCAATCCTAGATACTCAGAAGAAATTAAGTGATTTACAAGCGGATCAAGCCATTTTAGGAAATCTGTTGGTGGAGAGTAGCAAAATCTACTAGACCAAAACGGATCAACCCATTTTATTATAAAATCTTTGGATGGAGGCTCATTCAACTGACTAGACCAGCTCCTACGATCCATGAGCGGGTAATGCTTGCGGAAAGCAAGACGCACTCCATTTCCTGGTGTCACTGCTCCGCTTAGAGCAATATCTAGATTTGGACCAAAGTCAGGGTAGTTCAATCCCATTTTTGCATACAGGCTGGCATTATAGGCAAAAACATGTTGTAAATAACTAGAGCCAGTCTTGGGAAGTCCTATATGGATGTATACTGTCTGCTTTATCTTGGCTTCGTCTCTATGGGTTGTTTGAGCATATCCTGCTGTTTCTTTTTCAGAAGTTTTAGCTTGTGCGGATAGAGATTGGTTGGCTATGCTGCAGTAGATAAGAATAGGAAGAAATATATTTTTGGTCATAATAACTGTTCTGGATTTAATTTCAATCTAAGCGCTAAGGATCCGACAATGTAGAGAGATTTCTTGTAGACGTAAGTGGATTGATAACGATTTGCTACTCTACCCGCAAGCTGCTACAATACTTGCAAACTCTCCTGCATCGAGTGATGCACCGCCGACTAAGGCACCGTTGACGGAGGGTTGTCCCAAAATAGAAGCCGCATTAGCAGCCTTTAAAGACCCGCCGTAAAGTAAGGGAATGTGGCTGCCACTCGGTCCAAAACGGTCTATCAGGTAGCCTCGTAAGCTTTGGTGGGTGGCTTCAATCGCTTCTGGGGCTGCGGCTATACCGCTTCCTATGGCCCAAATGGGCTCGTAGGCGATGACCAGTCTAGAAAAATCCTCTTTGGCTAAGCCTTCTATCCCCTCTAGGCTGCCGTCGAGCTGTCCTTTCAGGAAGTCTAAGGTTTTGCCTTGGGCCTTGATCGCGGCACTTTCTCCAATACACAAAATAGGCCTTAGCTGATGGCGGAGGGCAGATATCATTTTTAGGCGAATAC
>CAZEFS010000132.1:0-997 GCA_964511545.1 uncultured Opitutales bacterium | reverse complement strand
GCTGTCTTCGTTCACTGTGGCCTAGGATCACATAGCTTACCCCTAGGGCTTTTAACATAGGAGCGCTCACTTCCCCGGTGAAGGCTCCGTTAGGCTCTGGATGGAGGTTTTGAGCCGCTAAATAGAGAGGAAAAGGAAGAGGCTGCTCCCTTAGAGTAGTGGCTAGGCTTTCTAGAGCGGTAAAAGGAGGAGCGACTACTATGCGAGCAGAGCTTGGTTGACAGACCTCTCTAAATTGTTGCAGCCAGGCCAGGGCTTCTAGAAGGCGTAGAGGACATGGGATCTTGGCCTTTTTGGTTTTTGGGGAAGGCAAGGACCTCGCGGATAGAATGGACCCCGCAGAGCATAGCACAGAGCCTATCGAGGCCTAGGGCAATCCCCCCATGGGGTGGGGTTCCATAGCTAAAGGCCTTTAGCAGGTAGCCAAAGCGGCTTTCTACCACGTCTTTGGGTAATTTTAGGACATCTTCAAAGACTTTACGCTGCAAGTCTGGCTGGTGGATACGGATACTGCCGCCGCCTAATTCCACACCATTTAGCACGATATCGTAGTGCTGGCCGCGGACCTTTTCGGGCTGGCTGTAGAGCAGCTTTGCGTCTTCTTCCACAGGAGCGGTAAAGGGGTGATGGGCCGAGACAAAGCGCTTGGCCTCTTCATCATAGATCATCAAAGGAAAATCCGTCACCCATAGGAACTTATAGTCTTTGGGCGAGAGGGAGAGCTTGTTTCGTTTTACCAAGAGCTGAGCGGCTTCTAGGCGAATACGTCCTAAAATGGCACAGGCTTTTTCCCAGCTATGGGCGGCAAAAAAGACCACATCTCCTTCTTCTAGCTTGAGCTTTTGGCTAATAGCCTGAAGCTCTGGCTCGCTTAAAAACTTTAAAATAGGAGACTTGAGTTCCCCTTCTTCTTTTTTGATATAGGCTAGGCCCTTGGCGCCGAGCTTTTTGGCTATGGTTTCCAGAGCCTTAATTTCGCCTTGAGTGATATCGGCTA
>CAZEFS010000131.1:0-3266 GCA_964511545.1 uncultured Opitutales bacterium | reverse complement strand
TGGCTTGGTAGCTGTGAAGGAAGTCTAAATAGGTTCTTTTAAGGCCATCTCTTAGAGAAATAGTGGGCTTCCAGCCAAGTGCCCGGATCTTGCTACTATCTAGGAGCTTTCGGGGCGTTCCATTGGGTTTTGTGAGGTCAAACCTGAAGCTCCCTTTAAAGCCTACTATATGGGCTATGAGCTCTGCTAAAGCGTGGATACTGAGGTCTTCCCCGCTTCCTACGTTGATCCAATCTGGCGGATGAGGGATAGAGCAGACTAAGAGCAGGGCTCTAGCAAGATCATCTACATGTAAAAATTCTCTTTTTGGACTACCGTTTCCCCACAGTTCTATCTGAGCTAAGTTTTGCTCTTTTGCTTCATGCATTTTTCGTAAGAGGGCGGGGAGCACATGGGCGGTTTCTAGGTTATAGTTATCCTTTGGGCCGTAGAGGTTAGTCGGCATGACAGAGTGAAAGAGGACGCCATACTGCTTTCGGTAGTGTTGGCAAAGTTTGAGGCCAGCAATTTTGGCAATAGCATAGGCTTCATTCGTGGGTTCAAGGGGACTTGTTAACAAGGCTTCTTCTGGGATCGGTTGTTGGCAAATTCGAGGATAGATGCAGGAGCTACCCAGAAATATATAGCGTTTGACTCCGCTTGCTAGGGCAGCCTGCGTGAGGGAGAGGGCAGAGGCAAGGTTGCTGTACATAAAGTCTCCTCCCATTTGGCTATTGGCCAGAATGCCTCCTACCTTGGCCGCAGCGTTGATGACCACATCTGGCCTTGTTTTTTCTAAAAATAGCTGGGTTTTGTCTGGGTTTTCTAGGTTCAGGGCCTTATGGGTAGCGGTAATAATCTGCTTATAGCCTTCTTTTTCTAAGAGGCGCAGGAGGGCAGACCCTACTAGGCCCTCATGTCCAGCCACATAAATTTTAGTTGTAGAGTTGAATCTCATCTGTCATGAAATGGTCTTAGCACTCTAGTGTTCTAATAAAAATAAAGCAAAGTCACAACTCTAAAAGTGTAATCACCTCTCAATCCTATTATTATGGGGCATTTTTCTGTTTTAGTTACTGGCGGGGCAGGCTTCATCGGTAGCGCCCTGATTTGGGCTTTAAACCAAAAGGGGATAGATGGCATTGGAGTAGTCGATGCTTTAAAGAGCGATGAGCGCTATAAAAATCTCGTTCCGCTTCGCTTCAAAGACTATTTTGAGTCTGATGAGCTTCTGGCTAAGGTGCAAAGCGACGATGCTAGCCTACAATCTGTAGAGACTATCTACCACCTGGGGGCCTGCTCGAGTACGACAGAAAAAGATGGCCGCTACCTCATACAAAATAATTATGCCTATACCAAGGCCCTCGCTCATTGGGCCTTAAATCAGGGAAAACGCTTTATCTATGCCTCTTCTGCAGCTACCTATGGCGATGGAAGCCAAGGCATGTTAGACGAGGAAAGCAGTATCTCGAAGCTTCGTCCGCTAAACGCCTATGCCTATTCTAAGCAGCTCTTTGATAGCTATGCCCTCAATCAAGGATGGTTTAAGGGTTCTAACCCCATCGTGGGCCTCAAGTATTTTAATATCTATGGGCCCAATGAAGGGCACAAAGAGGACATGCGAAGCCTCGTCCACAAGGCTTTTCATCAGATAAGAGCTCAGGGACAAGTCCAGCTATTTCAGAGCCACCACCCAGACTATAAAGACGGCGAGCAAAAGAGGGACTTTCTCTACGTAAAAGATGCTGTGCAGATGACCCTTGCCTTAGGTGACGCTAAGGGAGTAGGGGGTATTTTTAATATCGGCTCTGGCAAGGCTCATAGCTGGCTGGACCTCATGCAGGCAGTCTTTAAAGCCCTAGATCAGCCTCCGCAGATAGCGTTTATTCCTATGCCTGAAATGCTAAGAGCCAAGTATCAATACTTTACCGAAGCTAATATTGAGAAATTTCTCAGTTTTTATAAAGGTAGGTATGGTCCATCTTTTTGCTTTACTCCTCTCGAAGAGGCAGTAAGAGACTACGTACAGCGCTACCTCCTCTCTCAGCGCCACCTAGGGGAGGAGCTTTTCTGAAGTATGGAGGAAGGGGCGGCTTTCATGCAAAAGCTTGTCTTCTACGCTATTTTGGGCTAGGCTCTAGGCTATTTAACTATGTTAGCTTCCTTAAAAGTACAAGCCTTTGGTCAGACAGATCGTGGCAAGGTACGAGCTAAAAATGAGGATGCCTATTGGATAGACAACGCCCTCAAAGCCTATGCTGTAGCCGATGGGCTAGGCGGTTTGCCTCAAGGAGAAGTCGCTAGCCAGCTAGCTTTGGATACTTTGGCCGCTCATATACAAGAAATTTATAATAACAATCCTGATCCTTCTTCTCTGCCAGCGTTGGATTTTCATTCTCTTTTTTCTAGCCTAAACCAAGCCGTTTTTCAAAAAGGAAAAGAACTAGGCACTGCTGTAGGCATAGGTACTACTCTGAGCCTGATCCATATTATGGGTGCTACCTTGCATCTAGGGCATGTAGGAGATAGCGGGGTGTACATCTTGAAGCATAAAATTTTAAAAAAACTCACCAAAGACCATACCTTAGCTCAGAACATCTTAGACTCTCTCAGTCCCGAAGAGCCTATACCGAACATTCCGGATTATTTTTACCACACGCTTACGCGTTGCTTGGGCCACCCAGAAGGTGTACAGGTAGATACTCTCAGCCTAGATCTAGAAGGAGGAGAACGCATTTTAGTGTATACAGACGGTATTACAAAGGTTTTTAGTGAGGAAGACTTGGCTTGGCGCCTGCATAGCTCTTCCAGTCCAGAAACTTTGGTAGATAGCCTCATTCAGGAAGGCAATGAAAGAAGTGCGCCAGACAACCTGACAGCTATTGCTCTTTTTGTGGAGGCTTAGTCCACTTTGAGGCTTTGAGAGAAGAAGAGTCAAACCGTTCCATAAAAAAGGTTTGCTTTTTATACAGTATTGGCATGAGCTTTCTGTTATGCAGCTCCATCCTTTAGATACTTTTTTTAACCAAGAGCAAGAGGCCTCTGCTTTTGGCCTCAGCTGGCCAAATGTCCATATTCTGCTCGATCAAATTCGTGATGAATGCAGGGAGGTGGAGGAAGCTGTCTCTCAAAACGAGGGAAAGGATCGCCTTCAAGAAGAGGTAGGAGATCTTCTGCACGCTGCCCTTACCCTCTGTATCTTGTTGGATATGAATATTCATGAAACGCTCCTCAAGACCAATGCCAAATTTGCCTCTAGGCTCGAAAAGGTGAAGAAAGTGACGCAT
>CAZEFS010000130.1:0-3304 GCA_964511545.1 uncultured Opitutales bacterium | reverse complement strand
AGGCTTTATTAGAAACAAAACCAAAATCTAAGCTAAGGACCAATGCTCTTAGCCTTTTAGCCTATATTTCCTGGCAACGCACTCCTCCTCGCTACCGAAATGCAGCAGACTATTTAGCCCAGCTCAAACAAGAAACGCTAGATCCGGATGAACAAGCTAGGCTAGACCTACTCATTGCAGACTGTTTTTTCCAAAACAAAGACTATGACAGCGCAGCCCAGAAGTATCAGGAGCTTCTAAAAAAGACAAACCATAGCCTACCTAGGGGACAAATTTTTTATCAAGCCATTCTTGCTTTCCTTGAAGGGGGGAAACTTGAAGAGGCACTAGCCCTACTCAAGCTAGGTTCTAGTCTCCAAGGCATAGACCCTATGTATACGTGGAAAGCAAACTGGAACTATAGCTACAAGCTCTATACCTTAGGAAAAACTCAGGAGGCGCTCCACTACCTTTCCGCCATGCAAGAGCGTAACTTACCCCTTGGCCTATCCTTACGCTTGCAATGGCTGAGAGCCCAGCTCTATCTCTTAAATAACAAACCAGTAGAAGCGTTAGAATGGGTATCCCATCTTTTCAAGACGCTAGATAGCTCTGAAGCAAAGGAAGAAACACAAATCGATGAGATAGCCGCTGAAGGCTATCTCCTGAAAGCCAGAGCCTATGTAAAGCTTCAAAAACCAGAGGCAGCCCTGCCTGTTTTTAAATACATCAGAGACCAGTATCCCGAAAGCCGGGCTGCACGCTTTTCCTTTCTAGACGAGGCCCGCTTTCAGGCTAGTTCGAACAAACTTGTCGAAGCCTTACGGCTTTGTGTACATCTAGCAGATAGCCATTCTAGCTCAGATGAAGCCCCCATCGCTCTCTACGAAGCGGCCCATTACGCAGAACTCGTAGGCCAAAGCAGTAGCGTAGAGCAAGCTCTGCTTTTCTTAGAACGCCTGTATAACGACTATCAGTCTTCCCACCTTGCCTATTATGCGAGAGTCAAACAAGGGGACCTGCTTAGGCGCCTGAATCGTTTTGAATCGGCATATCTGATATATAAACACCTCTTAGTAGAGTATCCAAGTCATCCGGATGCTCCATATATCAAGCTCTCAGAGGCTAAAACGCTTTTAGCCCTAGATCCTACACGGGAAGATTATTTTCAAGCCATTGTCTCTACCTGCGAATACTTGGCTGATTTAGCTAAAATAGACCTTACGCTCCGCTTAGAGGCAGCCTATACACTTGCCTTCACATACGTGAAAAAAAACCGACTCGTAGACGCAGAGCAGCAGTACTGGAGGCTGATTCATTACTGCTTAAAAGAAAGAACAAACGAGGCTAACACGCTGAGCCGTAAGAGCCAGTATTGGCTCTCTAGAGGCATTTTTGATCTTGCCGCGCTTCTAGAACAAAGAAGAGCTTTTTCAGAAGCCAAAATGCTCTATCAGCTTATTTTAGATCATAAACTCCCCGGTGTCAGCTTAGCTAAGGCAAAGCTAGACTGATACTCAGAGTTTTGTAAGCCAGATAAAACCAGTCAATTTTGCTGTTTTATCCTTAAGAGTTCCTATACCTATACCTTAGCAAAGAGGCTCTTACCAGAGCTAGCAAGATCCTCACAGGCCTTTACCACTCGTTTGGCCATCCCTTCTTCAGCCTTTTTGAGGTAAGTACGAGGGTCATACTTTTTCTTATCCCCGATTTCTCCATCTATCATGAGGACACCATCGTAGTTTTTCAGCATGTGGTCTGCAATGGGCCTGGTAAAAGCATACTGCATATCCGTATCGACATTCATCTTTACAACTCCATACGCTAAGGTCTCTCGAATCTCTGCTACAGAAGAGCCAGAGCCACCGTGAAAGACCAAATCAAACTCAGCCGCTTTGCCATACTTATCCATCAAGGCTTTTTGGCCTGCAGCGAGGATTTCGGGCTTTAGTTTAACAGACCCGAGCTTGTAGTGCCCATGTACATTCCCAAAGGTAGCGGCAAACAAATAAGCACCCTTTCCTTTCAGAGCATCATATACAGCCAGCATATCCTCTGGAGTGGTATAGAGCTTATGGTTTGGGGTGTCATGGCTGCCCGCAGCACCATCTTCTTCGCCACCCACTACACCTGCCTCTATCTCGAGGACTAGTTCTTCTTGAGCGCAAAGCTCTAGGTATTCGGCCGAAATTTTCAAATTTTCATCTAAGGGCAGTCCGGAAGCATCCAGCATGTGGCCTGTGAATAAGTTAGGCAGGCCTTTTTTTCTACGTTCTTTAGTGGCTTCGATGAGAGGGTTTAGGAATTGTTTAGCCTTCTCTGGCTGGCAGTGGTCTGTATGCAGGGCAACGAGGACATTGTACTGTTTAGCCAGAGTATGGGTAAGCTCTGCTAAAGCAATAGCGCCCAGAGCCATGTTTTTATGGGCTAAGCCTGAGGCAAACTCTCCCGCTCCAGTTGAAAACTGTATAATCCCATCCGATTGGCTGTCTGCAAAGCCTTTTAAAGCTGCATTGATAGTCACCAAAGAGCTACAATTAATAGCAGGGAAGGCGTAGTTATTTTTTTGGGCGGTATCCAACATAGCCCTAAACTGAGCAGGTGTCGCAACAGGCATAAGTATAAAGATTTAAGGGTTATAAATATAGACCAGTATAAATTATAAACTAGACTTCTTTCGACATCAGGTATTTTGCTCCCTGGGTTCGTCAAAAATAAATTCAGAATCCTCATGTACGCTTTCTTTTGTACAGCTCCGCTTCTTCATTTATTTTTTCCTGCCCAGAAAACAAAATACCTATTTTCAAAAAAGTCTACTGAGTATAAGTAAAAGAGAGCGCTTTCGCAACTATAGACTACGTGTAGCTTCTTTTTCTTGGGCACAGGCCAGAAACTCTTCTCTAAATTTTTGAATAAAGCTCTGTGTCGGCCAGGCCATAGCCTCACCAAAGGCGCAGATGGTCCGGCCCCCTACTTGGCCGGCTATACTTTCTAAAAGGGCCACGTCCTCACGCCTTGCTCCGCCCTTTACCATGCGCTCTGTGATTTTTTTGATCCACAGGCTCCCTTCACGGCAGGGGGTGCACTGGCCACAGCTTTCATGAGCATAAAAGGCGTTGAGGTTCGCTAAAGCAGCCACCATATCCGTGCTATCATCCATTACTATCACTCCGCCAGAGCCAGACATAGAGCCTACGGCTGCCAAAGAGTCAAAGTCTATAGGGATGTCGTTTATCGTCCATTCAAAGGGAGTGCCGTCTTTGAGTTTTCCGCTAAAGCGTTCATCCGCTCTTAAAATTTTTGAAGAAGAGCCCCCAGGGATGAC
>CAZEFS010000129.1:1551-3322 GCA_964511545.1 uncultured Opitutales bacterium | reverse complement strand
AAGAATTAATTAGTGTTTCTACTTTGGTCGTTGAAAAGGAAGAAGAAAAGCTCATCTTAAACCGCATGGCCCATACTGAGGCAGATCTAGCGATAGAACCTGTGCTGACCCTATCTACTCTGATGGAAGCCAGGAAGCTCCTCAATAAAATCTATGTGGATGAAAAGATAAAAGACTATATTGTAGACATCATCTTCGCCACTCGTAAGCCTAAAGATTATGGCCTAAGTATAGAGAACCTCATCCAATACGGGGCATCCCCTAGGGCAACGATAGCCCTGACTTTACTGGCTAAAGCCCATGCCTTTTTAAAAGGGAGGGCCTACGTGAGCCCTCAGGACGTCAAAGCCATTGCGCTGGATGCTCTGCGCCATAGGGTGCTTGTAAGCTACGAGGCAGAGGCTGAAACTATTAGCAGTGAGGACCTCATCCTAAAAATCTTAAACACCCTACCCGTTCCTTAAAAGCTATCCTACTTTAGCTATGCAAGGAGACCTAGATAAAACCAAGACCATCTTACAAAAAGTAAGGCAGATAGAAATCCGCACCAAACGCAGCCTCAATACAGGATTAGTGGGCGCTTATCACAGTATTTTTAAGGGCCAAGGCATAGACTTTGAAGAACTCCGAGAGTATATCCCAGGAGATGACCCACGGTCTATTAACTGGAACGTCAGCGCCAAGATGCATCGGCCTTTTATCAAAAAATATAAAGAAGAACGAGAGCTGACGGTATTTTTAGCCGTTGATATGAGCCTTTCAAACAGCTTTGGCTCTACAGTGAGAACTAAACAAGAACTGGCCGCAGAGCTGGCTAGCCTCCTCGCCTTTACCGCAGACCGCAACCAAGACAAAGTAGGCCTGCTGCTTTTTACTGACAAAATAGAGCTGTGCTTGCCCCCAAAACGAGGCCGTCAGCATATTTTAAGAGTTATACGAGAAATCCTTTTTTTTAAGCCCGAAGGTAAAAAAACGAATATCCTTCATGCCATAGAGCAGACAAGTCGTATTTTAAAACACCAAGCCGTTGTCTTTTTAATCAGCGATTTTCTGTTTGAGACTACAGCCCCACCCTATGAGGCCCTAAGAAAGGTCTTAAGCCTTGCTAATAAAAAGCAAGAGTGGCTCCCCTTTGTGTTGAAAGATAGCAGAGAAGAGATCCTGCCAGAAGCAGGCCATTTCATCCTAGAAGATGCAGAAACCCAAGTATGTCTAGAGTTTAACGCTCATGACAACGCATTGCGCATGGTTTACCACGAGCTAAAACAAGCAGAACAGCAACAGTTAAAAAGAATCTTTACCCTCAGCGGTGTCGATAGTCTAGACCTATACACTCACCAGGCTTATGAAAAGTGCTTAATACAGTTTTTCAAAACCCGTGCCTTAAAAGCCTAAAAACCTATGCCCACTCTAGATACTACTGCTCTGTGTGATATTGAAGGCCCCTGCGTCTTAAGCTCATCCTTCCCTTGGAAGGTGGTCTTAGTAGTAGTATGTGGCCTCATTTTAGGAGGTATCCTCTATAAGCTTTTCTACAAGCGTAAATCTAAACCAACCCATACGCTATCGCTTTCCCCTTATGATACAGCCTTGAAAAGGCTCAGCCAGGTACATTTAAACGCCGAAGCTGCTAGCTTTGCAACTACTCTCTCCGATATCCTCAGAACCTTTATACAATACAAGCTCAATTGCCCTGTCATCTATCAAACGACTGAAGAGTTTATCCGTACGCTGGGTACTAGCTCTTTAGATACCCCTGTCTATCAAGACC
>CAZEFS010000129.1:0-1541 GCA_964511545.1 uncultured Opitutales bacterium | reverse complement strand
AGACCTATTGGCTTTCTTAAACGACTGCGACTTAGTCAAGTTTGCTAAGGCCCCCTTAGATCAGGAAGAACGCTCAGCCCTTCTTGCTAACTTACGAAAACTGCTGGATAGCCTTCACCATGCACCTATCACTCAGACGCCAAAGCTATGAAAAGCTTTTCTTTTGCTAGCTCTTATTTTTTTTTGCTCTTTATACCCCTCGTTTATCTCTTTTTAAAGGGCCTAAAGTGTCAAAAACAAGGGAGTCTTCTATTTTCTAGCCTAAAACCTTTAGAGCAAAGTCTAGAAGGTTTATCCTTAAAAAGAAAAAACAAAAAGCCTTTTTCTCCTCTCAAAGCCTTGCATACTTTGCGGCATCTCTGTCTGGCCTGTGTTATTTTTGCCCTGGCTAGGCCGCAGCTCATTTATAACCCGTCTAGCCGCAAGACACAAGGAATCGATATCCTTTTAGCCCTAGATTTATCCTCTTCCATGCTAGCTTTAGATTTTTCTAAGAGCAATCAGATCATGACACGCCTAGAGGCCGTCAAGGCTGTTTTGCAAGAATTTATCCAAAAACGCCCAAATGATGCCATAGGCCTGATCGCCTTTGCGGGCAACCCTTATCTTGTCAGCCCGCTAACCCTCAATCATGATTGGCTGATTCAAAACTTAAACCGTTGCACTATAGGCCTGATAGAAGATGGCACTGCGATCGGTTCAGCACTCGTAATGGCGGTGAATCGCTTGCAAGCTTCCTCAAAAGACCGTACATCGTCTAGCGCTCAATCTGGCCAAGTGGTTATCCTGCTAACAGATGGGGTGAATAACAAAGGAGACGTCAGCCCAGATCTTGCAGCAGAGTTAGTGGCTCACCATAAGATAAAAGTATATACTATAGGTGTGGGTGAAGGGGGTATTGTACCGACACTTTTACTCGATGAGAAAGGTCATATCTTAAAAAACGCCTGGGGACAGTTGCAAGTAGCCCAGGCCCAGATCCCTACTGACGAAGCTACCCTAAGGCATATTGCTGAAAAAACAGGAGGTATCTTCTTCCAGGCTAAGGATAAAAAACAACTCGCCTCCATTTATGAAGTGATTGATACTATTGAAAAGCGTGACCTTCCGCTAGCAATGCCAGACCACATACAAGACTATTTCTGGGTTATCCTGGGACTTGGCTTAAGTTTATTTATCATAGAACTCCTACTGTCTCACACGCGTTTTCAAATGATCCCATGACCTTTGCTCTACCGTTCTTTTTTTATAGTATAGTGCCTATGAGCATAGCGTTCTGGGCCCTCTATGCCTATGGGCAAAGGCGTAAAGTACGCTATCAGACGCGCTTTAGCCAGCTCTACCTTCAAGGCTCTAGCCTTCTTAACTATAAACCTAGGCTGTACTTATTGAAAATGATCCTAGTCTACCTAGGGCTTGTCTGTTTGCTTTTAGCCTTAGCTCAGCCACAGAAAGGGACTTACACGGTAGAAATACAAGGGAAAAGTATAGATATTGTGTTTGCTTTGGATACATCCAAGAGTATGCTAGCTCAAGACATG
>CAZEFS010000128.1:0-3328 GCA_964511545.1 uncultured Opitutales bacterium | reverse complement strand
CTGAAGACGAGGCAGGGGCAGGAGAACGAATAAACATAGGCACTTAAAGACGGACCTGTATACAGGCGGCTACTTCTCGTCTTAAGGCTATGCAGGTACCTCGTAAAGTAAAGGACAAAAGGTCTCCCAGGGGGGATGTTTGTAGAAAGGTTAAGGATGCCCCAGGTATGAACCCAAGCTCTTGTAGGCTGAGCGCTTCTTTAGTATCAAGGATAGCTATGCTTTCAACAATACCCATCTCCCCTGGATGGAGCTCGGCTAGGCTCAGTATGGGGGCAGTCATACGCTTTGAACAAATAAGAAGGGCTATTCTTTATTGTTCGTATAAATATGAATGTAGTGCAACAATGTCCCCAAGCTAGCAATGAACGCAGCCACATAGGTAAAGCCAGCGGCATCCAGAGTTTGGGTAACACCTTTGACTTCGTCTTTAGCTAAAATTCCTAAGTCTAGCAGGCGCTCCTTGGCTCGTTTGCTTGCGTCAAATTCTACTGGTAGGGTAACGAGTTGAAAGGCAGTAAGTACTAAATAAGCTACAATGGCCATTAAGATTGCTTTAGAGCCTAGAAAAGGAAAAATCAGCCCCCCTAGGATCACAAATGGAAGGAGTGTACAGGCAAAATTTGTGACAGGAATAAGGGCTGCCCGTGCCTTTAAAGGCGCGTAATGCAATTTATCTTGCAGGGCATGCCCTGCTTCATGGGCTGCAACTCCTAAGGCTGCTAGGCTGGTACCTTTATAATTTGCAGAGCTGAGCGCGAGCTGCTTTTTACTAGGGTCGTAGTGGTCTGTCAGGTTTCCAGGGATGGAGATGACTCTTACGTCTTGTATGCCTGCACTTTGTAGGATGGCCTCGGCGGCATCCTTACCCGTCAGCCCGCTCTTAGAGTGTACCTTGGACCATTTATTATAGGTACCATGCACCTTCATTTGGGCCCAAAGGCCTAGTAAAAGAGGAAACAGAATGAAAATGAAAAAGTTCATAATAGTGTATATATTTAAATTTAAGTACAGTCTAGTGGCTTTTCAGCGCTATGGCCAGCTAAAAATAGAACGATTTACTGAGTTTGTATCAAAAAAACCAGAAGAAGGGACTAAGAACAAACTTAATTTTCTTCTAAGGGCCCTAAATCTTTTGCTAATTCTGCCTCTAGCTCTTCTATACTGGGGAGGGCTGTCTTAAAGTTTTCTGGAAGGCTCTCTGTCAGCCTATATTCTGCGAGGCCTATAGGCTTTGCTATATCACGCAAGGTATATTCCGCTAAGACGTTGTTTTTCGTCTTACATAGAATTAACCCTATGGAAGGTTGATCTGTTGCGTGGCGCAGAAGGTCATCCACAGCAGAGAGATAAAAGTTCATCTTTCCGGCATACTCGGGCTTAAAGTCCTGGTCCTTCAGCTCTAATACTACAAAACATCTCAGTTTAAGGTGGTAAAATAATAAGTCGATGTAAAAATCTTCTCCCCCAACCTCTAGGTGATACTGTCTTCCCACAAAGGCAAAACCTGCCCCCAGCTCCAGGATGAACTTTTCCATATGTAAAACCAGAGACTTTTCTACCTCCCGCTCGTGCGCCTCTTGGCCTATACTGAGAAAATCAAAAATATATGGATTTTTTAAAAGGCCTTGGGCCAGATCCGACTGGGGAGAGGGTAGCTTTTGCTGAAAATTGCTTATAGCCTGCCCTTGCCGGCTGTGTAGAGCTGTTTCGATTTGCGTCACCATCCTATTTCGAGACCACCCTTGCGCTACTGCATGTTTGATATAAAATAGCCGAATTTCTTTATCTGGGACCTTATCCATTAGGGTAACGGTATGATACCAGCTCAATTGTGCAAGAGGTCCTTGCACAAATGCAATATCGGGATACTCTTGAGCAAATTTCCGCATATACTTGAGATTACGTACGGAAAACCCCTTCATATCAGGAAAGGCGGATTGAAGGTCTTTCGATAATTGGTCGATCACCTTAGCCCCCCAGCCTTCTTGCTCTTGAGCGCTGAGGATACTACGCCCGATGTGATGATAAAGAAGCGTCAGCTCTTGGTTCACGCTAAGGGCTGCTTTATAACGCGAGGTAGCAACTCTCGACTTTAGGTCTGCTAGGAGCTGATTATATTCTGAGTGAAGGAGGCTATGTGTCATGGTATGCATGCGACAATCAATGCTCTATAGTGTGTATTTTAAAAGAAAGTAATAGACTATGGGCCTTAGAGAGAGGAATAAGGATCAAAAAAAGTCAAGCCTGGCATAGACCATTAGGAAAAAACTGTAAAAGCCTGGCTCTCCTCAAGGATATTTCCCTAAATAGAGCCTTCAGCACTTGATGGTAGTACTAAAAAGATAGCTAAGCTCCATAACTTTAGGTATTGATACCCTATGTCCAAGCATATTGGTTTACCTACTTCCTTCTTTGAGCGGCATGCAGTAGATGTAGCCCAGGACCTTCTAGGAAAGACTCTGGTTTTTGGTTCTTTTGAAGGAGTCATTACCGAAACAGAAGCCTATAGAGGCCTGGATGATCCGGCTTCCCATGCCTTTAAAGGCCCTACTACACGATCGCAAGTCATGTTTGGCCCAGCGGGCTTTAGCTATGTATATTTTATCTATGGGATGTATCATTGTCTAAACATTGTAACGGAGCCGGAAGGCAGCCCCAGCGCTGTGCTCCTACGTGGGCTAAAAATAGGAAAGCTTCACCTGAATGGGCCTGGCAAGCTTTGTAAGTACTTTGGAATTAGCAAGGCGCATAATCAGATGAATCTCTGCGAAGATCTTTCCTTTTGTGTATTAGATAAGCCACATCCTCCCTTTCAAACCCTGACTACGCCACGTATAGGTATTAAACAGGGCTTAGACAAGGCCTGGCGTTTTGTGATGGTAAACGAAGTATAAATTTGTTTTTTTATAGTATATGCATGATGTAAAAATCTTAGATAGTGATACCTTCTACAATACTAGCCAAGAGCTTAGCTACGGATACGTAGATACCTCCTTCGGGCTAGGGTTAGTAGCTAGTATAGGTGATAGGCTTTGTGGGCTAAGCTTTGAACAAGACCAAGACCTTGCTCTAAAGCAGCTAAAAAAACGCTTTCCGATAGGAGTCCAAGAAGATCTAAAAAAAGCAAAAGGCTGGTGGAAGACCTTATGGCATAGCGTTCAAGGCGGTCAGGATAAACTCCAGCTTCTTTTAAAGGGTACTCCCTTTCAGTGCGCTGTTTGGCAGGCATTACTCGGGATAGAGCGAGGCCAAACCCTATCCTACCAGGCCATTGCTGAAGCCATCCATAATCCAAAAGCGGTACGAGCAGTCGGACAGGCTGTAG
>CAZEFS010000127.1:0-3361 GCA_964511545.1 uncultured Opitutales bacterium | reverse complement strand
CTGAGGGATGTGAGTGGGTTAGCGGGATGTAGGAAGTTGAAGAAGCTGGATTTGGGATATTGTGATCAACTGACGTCTGTGGTAGGATTAGCGGGGGGTGTGGAACTGGAGGAGCTGGTTTTGCGTGGGTGTGAAGTACTGAAAGATGTGAGTGGGTTAGCGGGATGTAGGAAACTGAAGCGGATTGTTTTGAACGAAAATCAAAGGTATCTCCTTCAGCAACTACCTGAGGATTTACAGAGAGTTGTAGAGTTCAAAAATTATTAAGGGGCTAGACTAGTATGAAATTGTTTTGCAGAGTGAGAGTGATCACCTAAAGATAGACAGAAAGGTTTCTTGGTAGAGGATAAAGAGAGAAGGAATGGTCAAGGCAGACAAGAACTTAAGGGAGTACATTGCGTCAGGTGCTTGACTGTGTTGTAAAGCTGTTGGAAGGTTGCAGCATCACGATTGCCGACCACCCAGGCAAGGGTTGCCGTGTACTACGATCCAATGCCTTGAGGATCCATTTTTTGTTTTTTTTGAACCCACAAAGTGCCACATCTCATCAAACTCCATTTCTTTGATCTTACCTTCGATCGCTGGTTCTGCTGTACGATCCATTGCTTCCACTATCCAACGATATATGAAGGAGCGCGAATGCCCAAACAGTTTGCCTAACCTATTAAAAGATGCTTTGCCCATCGCATACAAAATGTCAACACTCTCAAATATTTTGGGTCAGGCAGTGTGTAAGAGGTCTAGTTTCTTAAGCCCCATAAGGAATTCCTTATTGCCTTCTGCGCCCAAAATAGGAGAGTCGATTAGGCCTATAAGCTGGACCCTGGGAAGGGCTTCTAGCGCAAAATCTAGAATTTTTGCCTTGACAGCTGCATGCAAGGCAGGATCCCGTATGACCCCTCGGGCCTTATCCGCTGCTTGCTTGTCTACCTCAAACTGAGGCTTAATCAGACTGATCAGGCACCCACCCTCTTTTACAAAGGGCCAAATGCTCGGCAAGAGCTTTGTTAGAGAAATAAAAGATACATCCATGACCACAATGCCATAAGCCGTTTCTGGCAAGCTAGATGCTGTTAAGTACCGGGCGTTCACACGCTCAAGGTTATGCACTCTTGGGTCTTGCCTTAATTTATAATGGAGCTGCCCGTAGCCAACATCTACGCACGTAGCCCCCACTACCCCGCGTTGCAAGAGTAGATCTGTAAACCCCCCCGTAGAGGCGCCGATATCGAGGCTCTTTAATCCCTGCACGTCTATAGAAAATTGATCTAAAAAAGCAGCTAATTTGTCTGCCCCACGGCTCACGTAGGGGTAAGGCTTTAACACATAAGGCCTGCTATCACGGGCAATCATCCGGCTAGGCTTATCGATCAGATGATCCTTGTCTATATAGACTTGCTTTTCCAAAATCAGGGCCTGCGCTTGTGTACGGCTAGCTGCAAGACCAAGCTGCAGGAGCTGTTCATCCGCACGTATCAGCTTAGAAGAAGGATTATCTGGTTTATCCATGAACAGTAAGCGTAAGAAAAAACGAAAGGAATATAGATAACACTACCGGAACTGGTCTACCCTCTAAAAAACTAGTCATTGATTTTTTTTTAAAAACTTTTAATGTGTTTTCATGCAAAAAACCATTAAAGGCAATACTTTGATACTGGGTCTTAGCGGCCGTCTAGACGCAGCTACTGCTGATACCGCTAAGGAAATTCTTATGAATGCCGTAAAAGAGCATACAGGACAAGTCTTGCTTGATTTTTGCCAGGTAGACTACATCAGCTCTATGGGCCTTCGGGTCATCCTGCATGTGGCTCAGTTTGTACACAAAGCAGGAAGAAAAATAGCCTTCGTTAGCACCAAGGCACCTGTGACTAACGTCTTCCAAAATGCAGGCTTTGGCCTTCTTTTCCCTATGTTTACGAGCCTGGATATGGCAGAAGAGGCCTTTGTAGGGAAAGTTTAAAATTTAGATTGCTTAACGTTCAAAATACAGGCATACAGGAGTAATATTTTTTATCTTATCCCTGAATACTATGCTTCCTATTTCCCCAAGCATTACAAGCGCTAAACAGGATTCGAACGAGCAAAAACCCTCATCTTCTGTCTCTCCAGGCTCAAATCATCCAACAGTAAACCTAGAGGTCTGTGGTTCTTTAAACCAGTCCATGCTGAATCCTCCGTCTTCCTTACAAACCTATCTCGCAAAGCTCCATAAGATGCCAGATAACTTTGAAAAAGCTAAAACCCTTCTTGAACAATTAAAACCCTTTCAGATACCAACTCCTTTAGAGTCTGAAGCAGAACTCTTTCTAAAAACCCTTCTGAACACCTTAGTCCTTCCGTTATGCAAAAAAGGGCTTATCCCTATAAAGGCTTTAAAGGCTTATGAGCACTTGTTTGGCTACCTCGAAGAAGAGCATATTAACCCTAAGGTTGCAAACCTGATCAACCCCACGAGTGAAGAACGCATAGATAGCTTGATTGCAGCTTTATTAAAAAAAGAGATCCTCCCGAGCTATGATGAAATGGGTGTTTTGGCACTATTAGACCAGCATATCTATGCCCCTTGCTCGGTGGATTATCTTCGCTTCATTGAAACGAATCTCATAGTCCAGGATAGTGAAGCACAGCTGGGACCAAGGCCTATTGTTTACCAATTTTTGCATCATTTTATCCCCAAAGCCGTCAAGGACCCCAATGCAAGAGCACAAGACAACTGCTTATACTTCAGCTTATTAGCTAAGAACTTAGCGGTTTGCCTAGAAGTCTATAGCGGTTCCTCACCTTTTGAGACGTATACCCCAGAAAACCAGCTAAAGCTAGATCAACTCCTGCATAACGCTGTACATACCCTCCACCGGTGCAACCAAGAGCTATGGATCTTCGTGCTTCAAGGGATTTATGATATGGATAGCTTCGTGTATGCCCTCACCGCAGTCTTAGACTTTTCCTATCTTTTTAAGGATGAATACATCCAAAATCCTCCTCCAGACCTTGCTTCTCCTTTTGATATTCATTTCAATCGAGCTACTTTAATAAACGAAACTATACAGAAACTCAATATGCTGGTACCGGCCTTTCGCTTTGGTATCCCCCCTCTACAACCAGAGATGAAAAACGAAGCCGTAGCTCAGCAAATCGAGGATTTTATCAACGATTTTCGGGCCAAACACCCTTTATAATAGGCCTCTTGCAGAACCACGTATTTTGATTTCTGGGCGAGGCCAAATAAATGAGGAACCGGCCTGTCCTCCGACGTGTCAGGCATAGTTCGAAGAACGAAGCCTGAAGCTCGACGTATCGGGTGTAGCTCTTAAAGCTAAGCCTGAAGAGCGTAGGTGGAAGTGTACGCAAGAGTACATGA
>CAZEFS010000126.1:0-3464 GCA_964511545.1 uncultured Opitutales bacterium | reverse complement strand
TACTTTATCTTTCAGCTCCAAAACAAGACGCTCTGCCGTCTTTTTCCCTATCCCGGGGCACTGAGAAAGCAGGCGAATATCGCCCTGGACAATAGCCGTTTTCAGTACAGCTAAGGATAGCTTGCTCATGATACTAAGGGCCATTTTAGGTCCAATACCCGAGACTTTTTCTACCAGGAGCTTAAAAAACGCCTGCTCTTGCCGGGTATAAAAGCCATAGAGGGTCTGGGCGTCTTCTTTGTAAATCGCCACGGTGTGTAAGCGAAGCCTCTGGCCCAAAGCAGGTAGCTTTTCCGCCGTACTCAAAGGAATATGCACCTCATAACTAAGGCCCCCTAAGCCTAAGACCGCCCTCAAAGGGGCCGCTTCTTCTAATATACCTTCAATTGCTACTATCATCACTGACTAAGATGCTAAATTTCAAGCGAGATACAACTCTTTTCTGGAGTTTATCTTTGAATCTACGCTTGACTTTATTTTATAAACACGATTTAGTAAATTTTTACTATTTTTTTTATATAAATCAATATGAATATACATACACAAACAAAAAATTTAGCTCCAGCCCTACTAAAACCTATTCCTATAGTACCTGTTGAACAAGATCCAGCAGAAGATAGCAATCATCCCTTGAAAGACTTCGATATTCCTGCAATTCATGTCTATTCAGAAAATGATTCCCAAAAAAAATCTCATCAAACCATCGAGGCAGTCAACTTTCCTGAAAACGTGACCGAAGCTGATTTTGAGGCGATCCAACGTTTAGACCCTACTATTGCTAAGGAAACATACTTAGCTATCTTAAGTAACCCAAATGCAGATGCAAGTTTACGCTTAAAAGCTTATCTTCAAATAGAAGATCCTTCGATCGATTTAGGAAAACTGTCTCCTCATCTTCAAGCTTTAGGAGAAATTGTTTTAGGAAATACAAAAGCGAGTAGCATTATTCACTCTTCGGACCTTACCCAGGTTTACGAGCCCTATTGGCGGTATGGCGAGAAAAAGCTTAGAGATTATGCCGAGAAACTTCTAAAACGCATTAGCCCTTGTATCATTCAAGACTCAAATCTAGATAAAAATGCCTATACCGTATCACATAAAGGAGAGAACATTCCCATACGGAAAGTCAAGGAGTTTGGACGAGTCCTCCCTTTATTGCACCTAAGAGAAACCTTGAAACAGACCAACGCAACTCGTATTGCCGTGCCTAGGATTTTCCTTGTTCGCAAAGATCAAAACCCTATTACCTTTACCTTTGGGCTTCCTTATCGTGATGCAACGTCTAGGGCATTTCATCGTAGTATCGGCGATAACCCCATCTGCATGGATAGCCAAAGCTTTGATATCTATCAAGAATATATCGAAGGAAAGGAACAGCGTGGAAGTACTGCTTTCTTTTATTATGGTCACTACGATGTGGGTAATAACATACAGATTATTAGAAGCCAAGAACACTCCATAGACTACCTCATTGATACCAAAGATTCAAAAAACTTTTTTATACCAATCGTGAACGCCTACAACTTTCCAAAGCTCGTTCATACGTATTGGCTCTATAAAATAGGCCGCTATCTCCCTCAAGATCAGGAATCATTTCAGAAGTGGCAGCAAAAACAAAGAAATCTAGCTCTGCTGGAGAAATGTTTTAACTATGACATCCATCAGAAGACAGTAAACATCCAGTTAGAAGCCAGGCCTGATATAATGGAAAAGGATACCCCCGTACAGGCACCCTCTGGCACTTTTGATGATGACAGTGAGAGTAGCCGCTATTTTACAAACCCGGAAGACAACGCGCGTCGCTATCTTGCGTTGAAAAAGTTTACTCATCTACACTCACTACTGCGTGAATATCCAGAGCTTGATTTAAAGTCCGTACTACAGTCTATAGAGACCTATAATCCTTACATTAACTGTTGGATAGGTACAAACCTCGAATGCTTTTGCGAAGACCTAAAGAGAGAACATACTCAGCTTTCAGAGCTGATTCGTGAAAAATGGCTACAATGAGGCCCTAAAAGGCAAGCTTAAAAGGCGACCTAACTTTAGGCATTTACAAGCCTAAGGTTAGTATCTATTGTCCTAATCCGGAATTTAGCCTTATGAAGAAAAATGAATTTTATAACTCTTTTGACACAGAAAACCTAAACACAAGCGTCCTTAAGCGCAAAGACGCAGACTACCGGACACCCTTTCAGATTGATAGAGATAGAGTGATTTTTTCGTACGTCTTTCGGCGCTTGCAGTCCAAGACACAGCTCTTTAGATCAGGCGAGTATGATTACTACCGGACACGCCTGACCCACTCGATCGAAGTAGCGCGTATTGGCAGGTCTATTTGCGACTACCTCAAAGAACAGCCCCAAAGCCCCCTGAGTGAACATTTTTTTATAGACCCAGACCTCACAGAAGCCCTAGGCCTAGCACATGACCTGGGACACCCCCCTTTTGGCCATATAGGAGAGCGAGAGCTTAACAAAGTCATGGCTCCCTACGGAGGCTTTGAAGGCAATGCCCAGACTTTGCGCATCCTAACAGAGCTCATGTACGAGCGCAAAAATAACCCCATGGGGATGAACCCCACCCGGGCTTTCTTAGATGGCATCATGAAATATAAAAAGCTTTTCAAGGAAAGCTTTACCCACCTGCCAAATGGCGAAACGGTCTACCCCCAAAACCACTTTATCTATAACGAGCAAAAGCCCTATAGAGACTTCATCTTTGGCGCTACCTCCATCCCTGAGGAGCTGCATGAGGGGGATAATCTCAATATTTTCAAGAGCATTGAGTGTCAAATTATGGACTGGGCGGATGATACGGCCTATTCTTTGCACGATCTTTTAGATGGGATAAACTCTGGTTTCATCTCCACCCTAGCCATTGAACGTTGGACAGAATCCAAAAACTTTTCCCCTTCACAGCTTCAGCACATAGAGGCCTTGTTAGAAGCCATTAAAAAAGGGAATGTAGAGCCTGTTTTTAGCAATAAAGTGGGCACCTTTATACAGGCAGCCAGCCTCGAAGCTACGACAAACGTCCTCAGCACACTCAGCCAGCGCTATGCGTTTACGCTTAACATTAACCCCGCTATCCGTGAAGAGTGTGAGGTCTACAAGGCTATGGCGGTGGAACTGATTTTCCGCTCGACCAATATCCAGCAGGTGGAATTTAAGGGAAGGCTGATTCTCAATCGTCTATTTAAGGCCCTCTATGAAAACTACGTGCACTCGGGCCCAGAGCGTCTGAAAATCCTCCCCTCTAGGGCCTCATACCGTATAGATAGCTGCAAAGATGAATATGAAAAGCTACGATTGCTCTGCGACTTTTTGGCAGACCTAACCGATAAACTAGCTATTAAGACCTATAAAAAGTTATTTGACCCAGAGTATACCCCCATCAATGAGCCCCTCTAAAAAGGCGTTGACCTTATACTGAGCCACTGCCTATAATAATCGAATAGACCT
>CAZEFS010000125.1:0-3482 GCA_964511545.1 uncultured Opitutales bacterium | reverse complement strand
CTAGGAAGGAACGCCGGACAACTCGTCCAGACTTTTGTCCAGCCCCTAGCAGGCAAGGGTGGCGGCAAGGCAGACTTTGCCTTCGGCTCCTGTCCCCAGCCGAGTTCTCTTGAAAAAGCCTTGGAAAGCTTTAAAGCAGATCGTTTAGCTAAAATGCCTTAAAAAGAAAGCTGAGAGGCTATAGGTGATTAGGGGCTTTTTGCGTCTATTAAGAGCTAAAGTGCTCTAAAGAAAGAATAGACCTCTTGCATAACCCTTGTCTTTTGATCTGTGAGTTCGTCAAAAATAAGCTCGGAATCCTCATGTACGCTTGTGTACACTCCGGTTCCTCTCTTATTTTTTCCTGCCCACAAACCAAAATACGTGGTTCTGCAAGAGGTCTAATATTTGCTAAACTATTTTCTTCATTAGACCGCTTGCAAAAGCACGTATTGGGGCTTCTGGGCAAGGCCAAAAAACTACACCCAAAGCCAGTTTTTTAGCGCTGAAAAAAATTTTTACAAAAAACGTGTTGACTTTCGCAATTTAGTACACTAGTAGTCGCAGTGCGTATTTCAACTTATTTATTTTG
This sequence comes from uncultured Opitutales bacterium, assembly GCA_964511545.1. Lineage (GTDB taxonomy): Bacteria > Verrucomicrobiota > Verrucomicrobiia > Opitutales > CAZEFS01 > CAZEFS01. The sequence continues at coordinate 2,911 of CAZEFS010000125.1, read as the reverse complement.
TGCTAAGTTTAGCCTCACCCCACTTAAGCGATACAAGTATTGGGTTTTAGTACACAAGAATCCCACTCAACCTATTACTTTAAAAAAGCTGAATTCAACTGCACTATATGGAACGCAACCACCTTCAACCGAATAATACCCATAACGCCTCCTTTGCACCTCACACACCTTCTAATGCAAACCAGCAGCAAGGGGCCAACTCTCAGGCAAGCTCGGTGCCGCCTTTGCAGAATGGGGGGGATTTGTCTGCCAATCCTGCTGCAAAGCATCTCCAGGCTTATCATACTAGTAGCACTCCACAAGGACCGACAGACCCCTTGGCTCCCGATAATTGGAATTTACCAGAGTATCAACCCATAAAGCCAGGGGCACCCTACCTAGAAAAACTAGCGGATGAAGCTGCGAATACCAAGAAAGTGGGGATGCTTTTAAAACATGCTCAAGAGTATGAAGCCGAAGGAGACTTTAAGGACGCAGAAAAAGCTTATAAAAAGGCCTTAAAGTATACAGAAAATGCAGAGCACTATAAACTTTACGCAGGGTGTTTAAAACAAATCTACTTCAATCTTTCTCGGATTCCGTTGACTCCGGCAAAGGATGAAGCGAAAGAAAGAGTCTACAAAGAGAAAACGGCTAAGGCCTTCTATTATTTAGGTGACTTGTATGTGAAGCAATCAGCTTGGGAAGAAGCCCAGACTGCCTACAGAGCCTCGTGCGACCTTGTCCTCCACGAGGCTCCTTTGCAGGCTTTACTGGAAGTATCTCAAAAGCTAGGAATAAAGGGAGATATCACTGGGGCTTTAGTAAAACTAGCTGACTTCTATACAGAAAAAGGAGACATAAGCACGGCCATCAAAAAGCTAGAAGACGCACTTAAAGTAGAGAAATCGTCTACCATTCTTGAAAAGTTAGCAGCGCTTCACGGGCAAGCTGGCGGAGAGGAAAGCCAGTCTCAGGTACATGAAATAACTATCCATCGTTTTGAGCTGCAAATCAGCCAGGACCCTAAAAATATAGGCTTGTATAGAGACTATGCATGGTTTTTGAAAAGCATTGGAAGGCAGGATGAAGCCAGGGCAGTCAAAAAGCGTATCGATGGATTGCTGCAACAAAACTTTCAGACTCTACAGCAAAAAGTTATAAAGTAAAAAACTAAGATTGGAGGATTAAAGGAGCAAGTCGCAACCTTGGAGAAAAAAGTGGAGTTCTTAGAGGAACAAACCTTCTCTTTAGATTTCAGTCTGCCGACTAATATTCAGGATGCATACTTAATCTCTCTTGTGAATAAAAATTCTTGCATAAAGCATTTGAACTTAGAGGGCTGTACAAACATAACAAACGCAGGCCTAGCCGCTCTGAAAGGCCTGACTCAGCTCACGGAGTTAAACTTGCATAATTGTATTCAGCTCACCGATGCGGGCTTGCAGCACCTTGCAGGCCTCTCTCAGCTCACGTCGTTACACTTGGGTGGTATTCAGATTACGGAGTTAAGATTGTATAATTATACTCAGATTACCGATGCAGGCTTGCGACATCTTGCGGCCCTGACTCAGCTCACGGAGTTAAACTTGCATAGTTGTCATAATCTTAGCGATGCGGGCTTGCGGCACCTTGCGGGCCTCTCTCAGCTCACGTCCTTAAACTTCGTGGATTGTCATAATCTTAGCGATGCAGGCTTGCAGCATCTTGCAGGCCTCACCCAACTTTCTTCTTTAGACTTGAATCATCAGCAGCTTAGCGATGCAGGCTTGCGACACCTTGCAGGCCTCAGTCAGCTTTCTTCTTTAGACTTGAGTTGCTGTCAGCAGATTATTGGTGCGGGCTTGAAGCACCTTGCAGGCCTCACTCAACTCACGTCCTTAAACTTGTATAGTTGTTATCAGCTGACCGATACAGACTTGCAACACATCGCGGGCCTGACTCAGCTCACGTCGTTAGACTTGTCTTATTGTAATAAGATTACAGATGAGGGCTTGGAGCACCTTGCGGGCCTCACTCGGCTGACTACGTTATACGTAAATGGTTGTGGCCAGCTGACCAGCAATGCCAAAGAACAACTGAAGCAGCAGATACCGGGGCTAACGATTAACAAATAAGGGCGCGAGGGTAGCCAAGCCGAGGAGTAAAATTCAGCAGGCTAGAGCTTGGCTATAGCCAAATTTTGAAAAATCCTCTTCAGACCCTTTCTCTATAGCTGAGTGAAGGGTCTGAAGTGAGACCAAAAGACCTAATTTTGCAAGTATTTCACAAACAGTCTCATTTTAGGCTTGACTTTTTGTACCCACTTTACATCCTCCTAGGCCATCACCCAAGCGGCTATGCCTATAGAACTTAAAAGTACACTCAATCTCCCTCAAACCCCCTTTCCCATGCGGGGCAACCTCGCGGAAGCAGAGCCCCTTCGTCTCAAGTTCTGGCAAGAAAGCAAGCTTTACAACAGTATCCAGTCAAAGGCCAAGGCCGCAAAAGCCCCTCGATTCATCTTACACGATGGTCCCCCCTTCACGAATGGGGACGTGCATATCGGTACCGCACTCAATCGTATCCTGAAGGACGCTATCTTGCGCTACAAGTCCATGCAAGGCTTCGAAACGCCCTATATCCCAGGGTGGGATTGCCACGGCCTTCCCATAGAGCACAAGGTCCTCCAAGAGCTCAAAAGTCCCTCCGCCTCCCCCCTCCCCCCCTCAGAGATTCGAGAGGCCTGTGCAAAATTTTCATCCAGCTATATCGAAAAGCAAACCGCGCAGATCCAGCGCCTGGGCATCCTGGCAGAGTGGGATAAACCCTACCGCACGATGGATCCTGCCTACGAGGCAGAAGTGTTGAAAGTCCTCGCTGCTTTTGTCAGAGAAGGGCTCGTCTATCGGAGTAAAAAACCCGTCTACTGGTCGATTCCCTGCGAAACTGC
>CAZEFS010000124.1:0-3486 GCA_964511545.1 uncultured Opitutales bacterium | reverse complement strand
AGGGCTGAAATACTAGACCTTACGTAGGTCCGCAAGAGGCCTACTGTAAAAAGAAGAAATTTTTGGAATGAGTGCCCAGCGACTGACGGATCATCTAGTCTTTTGGGGGTGTAGATTTGCGTGTTTTTTGGCTTGAACCTCCTATTTTATACGCTTAGTTTGGGTTTTAGCTAGACCTTAAAAGCTTTTATGGTTGCTAAAATGCCTGGGCTTGTTTAATCAAATTAGAATTTGAAGCTAGGTGGTCTAAGAGACAGTAGTCTTCAAGGATATCCTATTTCTTTTTCACCTAGGTCTCTTTAGTGCTGGCCCTTTATTTTTTCTATAATGAGTTCTTCTTTTATTAAAGCTATTCTTGGGCTTCTCTCCCAAAGTACCTATACGCCTCAGACGTTTCTAGCTATTTTAGAAAGCTTATCTGTACCCAAAACAGACCAAAAACGCTTCCGCAAAGAATTTTACGGCCTGCTAGACCAAGGACAGATCGTCAATGTCCAAGAAGACCGTTTTGCCTTACCTCAGGATGTCAATCTTGTAACGGGTATTATCCAGTTTAATGGCAATGGTAGCGCGCTGATCTTCCCTGAAAGGCCCAGTAACCAGCCCCGCTTAGAGCCAGTTTTTGTAAAAGAAGAAGATACCCACGTGGCTTTGCCAGGAGATTTAGTAGCAGCTCGCCTGCTTCCTGCAAAAGCAAAAATGCTTTATTATAAAGAAAAAGGCTTTCCAAATCTGCCTTCAAACCGTCCTTTAGCGAGGGTATTAAGGATTATTCGTCGTGGCCAAGAACGCTTTTCAGGTACGCTACAAAAGAGTCAGTTGTATTACTATATCATTCCTGATAACCCCCGGGTATTTAAGAATTTTGTAGTCAATAGCCCAGAAAAGTCTGGCTTAAAACCGATGCCAAAAGTAGGAGACAAGGTAGTAGTAGAGCTCCTAGACTGGGAAAATCGGCATATGAACCCAAGCGGGACTCTCGTACAGGTCCTTGGACTGACGCATACGCCAAAAGCAGAATTTTTGGCCCTTTTAGAGAAATACAAACTCAGCCCAGACTTTCCTCCTTTAGTCTTGAAGGCTGTAGAACAGCTGCCAGAGGCTGTTAGACCTCAGGATAAAAAAAATAGGCTAGACTGTACGGACCTTCTGACGTTTACCATAGATCCCGACGATGCTAAAGATTTTGACGATGCACTATCCATAGAGGCTGTACCGGGCGGAGGCTTTAGGGTAGGCGTGCATATTGCAGATGTGGGTGCGTATGTCTTGCAAGATAGTCCTTTAGATCGAGAGGCTGCTTTGCGTGGAAACTCTACCTACCTTGTGGGGGCTGTCATCCCCATGCTACCTCAGGCCCTATCCAATGGGCTTTGCAGCTTGGTTGAGAATGAGGTGCGTTTAACAAAATCTGTCTTCCTTAGCTTCAATAAAGCATATCAGCTTAAGTCTACTGAATTTGCCAATACCTATATCCGTAGCCGAAAGCGCCTGACTTATAAGCAGGCCTATGAATTTTTAAAAAAGGAATCCATAGAGGCCCTTCAAGCCATCCCTAGCCCGCCTGAGCACCAAACTGGACACGGTGGGCGGGCCTTGAAAGACCTCAGTGATCCAGAGCTTTTCTCCCTTAAAAAAGCTATTTGCCAGCTGTGGGAGATTGCGGGGGCTCTGAGGGGCCGTCGCATGCAAAAGGGTAGCCTAGACTTAGATATGCCAGAGGTCAAAATCTTTGTTGATAAGGAAGGCTATCCAGAACGCATTGAAAAAATTGAAAACGATGAGAGCCACCAGCTCGTAGAAGAGTTTATGCTAGCAGCGAATGAAGCGGTTGCCCGGGCCTTGCATGAGGCTAATATGCCTTATATTAGCAGAGTACACGATAAACCTGAGGCTGAAAAATTAGCAGAACTGTCGGAAGTGTTGGCCTTGCACCAGATTAAGGTGGGGGACCTCAGCAGTCGTCCGCAGGTGAATACACTTTTAGAGATTTTGAAAACGCATCCTCAGGGACCTATGCTCAAAGTCCAATTTCTAAGGAGCTTAAAACAGGCCTGTTATAGAGCTACAGCAGACGGTCACTATGGGTTAAACAAGGTCTACTATGCTCATTTTACCTCACCTATTCGGCGCTATGCGGATTTAGTCACCCATAGAGTTTTGGATACATACCTGACTAAACAGGGCCATAGCAGCGCCTATAAGACGCTTAGGCCAAGTTATAGCCAAGAAAAACAAGAGGAAATTGCAGAATACATCACCCGTACAGAGCAAAACAGTACCGAAGCGGAGAGGGAATCCGTTAAGATTAAACTCTTGGAATACTTTGAGCTAGAAAGCCAGAAGAGCCCTAAAACTGTCTTTGAGGCCATCATTAGTGATATTCGAAACTACGGCTTTTTTGTAGAACTACAGCCCTCCATGGCTTATGGGCTAGTGCATATTTCGACTGTAAAGGATGATATTTATTACCTGGCGGAAGGGGGAACGTGTTTGCAGGGCAGGCGCTATAAGCAACGCTTTGCTCTCGGCCAAACCGTGCGGGTTGTTATTGATAGAGTAGACCGGTATAAACGCCAGCTAGATTTTGCTTTAGCCTCTTGCAAGGAGGCTCCGGCTCTGAAACCTCGGGAGCTCTCTCAAAAACAGAGGAGACGTCCTTCTCCTCAAAAGTCTTTTAAAAAGAAACCATAACTGAAATAAACTTCTTATGCACACTTATAGACAAAATAATTTTGAAAATGTTTTAAAGGTATTGTGGGACAAAGCCTTAGTTGCTTATCTAGACGGTGGTAGAAGCGCAGAAGAATTTTTTGACGAGGAAGAACTCCTCTTTTTGAGCCTGATTGGCATTAACTCTTATGATATTTATGATCATGTAGAAGATTATGTGCGATATCAGGAGCCTAATTTTCTTAGTTTTCTCTTAGTGGCAGCGGCACTGAGAGATCACTTTTTGTTTGTTCAAAAGCAAAGCGATAGGAGGTACCTGATAACAGATACTATGTTACCTCTCAAAACTGATGCCTATGAAAATGTCCCTGGGCTACCGCGTATAGTCGCTAAAGCCTATGCAAAGCTAAAAGGAGAACTACACCCTACGCTGATGTATGGATGCTCTGGTGATAGGAAGTTTCTTAAGCCTTATGGCTTACATCCTGTGGATTTTCTGAGGGCTGTTGAGCGTTATCAAGGGCAAGTCCCCAAGGTGCATGCTTGGCTACTCTCCTTAAGCGACCATTCTTGTTTTTGAGCAGATCAAGCCTATTCAGCCTTCATAAATGAGACCGTAAGTAGATAGGCTAGAGGGTTTATCCACTCTTGCTAAGGGATATTCCTGTAGGAAAGAAGAACGGAAAATCCTGCAAAAGACCTGCTTTTCCAAGTGGCCTATCCCTATTATCATTTTATGCTTCTTCCATGTCCTCCATCACGCACCCTGAAGCCTGACGTGTCAGGCGTAGCTCACAGAGCGGAGCCTGATCC
>CAZEFS010000123.1:0-3488 GCA_964511545.1 uncultured Opitutales bacterium | reverse complement strand
GAGCTAAAATTACGCCGTAGCCGTAGGGCGAAATCGAAAGGTCCCCCTCCCCCCTGATAATTTTGACTAAAGTCTACAAACCCCAGCCTATAACGATCTTTAATTATCAAAATAGGCTAAAAGGGATTAAAGGATGACTGCTTTAGCTCTTCGCCTTTTCAAAAAAGAAGAAATCCTCTACCTCCCCCCCCCTTAAAGGATGCATAAGAAAGGATTCTGAATCCATTTTTGACGAAGCCGGAGAGCAAAAAAGATTTTCCAAGAGGTCTATTCAATGCCCTTTACAAATCCTTATCCCCCCGGCACACTAGAAGAATGAAACAGAGCCCTTTAGACAAAATCTTAGGCCAGCTAGACCATTTAGATAGCACAAACCTTACCATTCTTGTGCAGCGCCTAGCCCGTGAGCGCCTCCTCCTTGAAACTGTCTTTAACATCATGCAAGAGGGAATGATCGTCCTTGGCCAGGAAGGGGGAATCCACTATGCCAATAGAGCCGCTATGCAGCTTCTTGGCTTGAAGGAGAAAGATGTGGCCACCCTAGAACTCTGGCAGCTCTTACCAGACCTGAAACGGATGTTTATAAAAGAATTCTACGCCCAGGATAGACTCCCCCCCACTCTAACCCGAGAAATAGAGATTCACTACCCAGAAAAGCGTTACCTACGGGTACACATCGTAGCCTTTGAGGTAGAGGATAAGTTTAACAAACTTGAACGTCGCTTTGCCTTGATTTTTACAGACCTAACTGAAGAGCGTCTCAGCCATGAAGCCTATGTAGAAAATGCAAAAATTAACTCTATTTTTACCCTAGCAGCGGGAGTAGCACACGAACTAGGCAACCCTCTCAACTCTATACATATTCACCTGCAACTGATGCAACGCCTCCTAGACGCCAAATCCTATGAAGACCCAGACAAAAACCAGGGCAAACTCAAAGAGGCCTTACAGGTCTGTCTAGCTGAAGTCAAACGTCTGGATGGGATCATCAAGCACTTTTTAGAAGCCATACGCCCGGCAGTACCTGAAAAAAAGGCCCTAGACCTGAAGAGCTTGATTGAAGAAGTCATTCACTTTATTTCCAGAGAGCTAGAAGACCTGCATATCCAAGTAGAGCTCTTTCTAGAGCAAACGCTTCCTCCTCTCTGGGCAGATCTAGGGCAGGTCAAACAAGTCTTTTTCAACCTCCTGCGTAATGCCTCTGAAGCCATGGATGGAGGCGGTGTAATTAAAATTAGCGCTAAGGCTGATGATGCTTTTCTTTATATTTATATTGCAGATAATGGCTGCGGCATCCATAGCTACGATTTACCCAAAGTCTTTGAGCCCTATGCTTCTACCAAAAGCACTGGAAATGGCTTAGGTATGATGATTGTACAGCGCATTGTAAGAGACCACGGGGGTTTTATCGGGATCAATAGCGAAGAAGGAGTAGGAACACTCGTCACCTTGCAGTTTCCCTTGCTTGAAAAACGAGCCAAGCTCCTCACCAGCTAAAATAAGACAACAGACCTCTTGCACTAGGCCCACTGCTGAAAACCTCCTGCCCTGCAGCCTTAGCAAGCTTTGGACTTATACCCCTGGGAGTTTATCAAGAATGGTCTGCCACTCTTCTAGAGAATGAAAAGCAGGAAAGGGCTCGGGGGCCACAGGCACAGTACTCTGCCAGACAACAGCTGGCGAACCATCTTCCATAATACGGCTGATGTAGACGTTTCGGTAAGAATGGTTGTTTTCAGGTGATATATAAACCAGTCCATAGGGCCCTTCTATGCTTTGGGAAGACAGATAGGCTAAAACCTTATCTGGACTAGCAGATTCTGCCTGAGCTACCGCTTTTGACCATAAATAGACACCCAAATAGGCTGAAACCATGGGATCAGAAATGGCCCCTTCATGTCCAAATTTTTCCCCATAGGCCTTCACAAAATCAAGCCCTTGAGGGACAGGATTTACCTGATCGTAATAGTTCCAAATCACATATTTGCCTTCCATAAAAGAAGAAATATGCATGCTAGAAATCCCAAACATAAAGATGGGAAGATCCCTCAGTTCTGGCTTTGCATGAGAAAGCGTATCAAAAAAAATATGGCTCAGATAGTAGCCTTGAGAGGTTAAAACCACCTCTACTTTTTCTCTTTCTAAGGCGGCGATCAGCTCTGAAAAATCAGGATTACTTCTTTCAAAATAGCATTCTAGCACAAGATCTCCCCCTAATGCATGAATATGGTCTTTGATCACCGCATTTAATGCATAAGAATAGCGGGAAGGGTAACCCAGTATAGCAAAACGTTTTCCAAGGTTCTTAAAAGCCCAGGAGATAGCTGGTATCGCCCCTTGATTGGGGCAAGCTCCCATATAGATGATATTTTTAGACTGCTCTAGCCCCTCGTATTGCATGGGGTAAAAAAGAATAGAAGCCTCGCGCTCGACTATTTCTCTGATAGCCTGCCTAGAGTCTGAGGTAAAACCTCCAAAAATAGCAGAGACTCCCTCTTCTTTAATGAGTCTTTCAGCCTCTTTTTTAAAAATAGGCGGCGATGACTTGCCGTCTCCTACTATAGGCAAGATGTCTCTACCTAAGACGCCCCCCTGGCTATTAATCTCCTGTATCGCCAAAAGCGTAGCATTCATGATAGCTTTTTCAGTATCCGCCAATAAACCATGCTGTGAGTGCAGTATACCGACCTTAATGGGAGGCAAGGTAATTGCTTTTTCACTCTTACAAGCTGGGAGCACTAGATACAAGCCAAAACACAAAAGGCATAAAGAGAAACGAAAAACACGCATCAATAGGGGTAAGAAAACTCCATCATCCTTACAGTAACGCCACTAAAGGATCAAGCCTTATTTCTTACCTGTACAAGTCTTTTTCAAAAGCAGGCTATCTATAAGACCTCGTTTAGAAAGGGCTGCTGCGCTGCTGCTCTAGATATTTTTGAGCTATACCGCCCTTGCTGTATCTATACATCAGCTACCAAGTGGGAGGCTATTTTTTTAAACCTTGAGTCTTGCATGCTTTCGGAAGATGCACTAGTTTCTGCGCTGTATGCAACTCTATAAATACGAGGCACTCGGGAATGACTACCTGATATTAGATGCCCAAGTCTTCACTACCTGCCCATCACAAAACGATATAAAAGCCATGTGCCACCGGCATTATGGTATAGGCAGCGATGGTCTCTTATATGGCCCTTTACCCACAGACAAGGCCCAATTTAAATTAAAAATCTTTAATCCAGATGGGAGTGAGGCTGAAAAAAGTGGCAATGGCCTTCGTATTTTCGCAAAATACCTCTGGGATAGAGCCTTAGTGAAAGATACCCCCTTTATGATAGAAACTTTGGGTGGCCTCACTGCTTGCAAACTAGATAAAAAAGGAGAAACAATTACTGTCAACTTGGGACAAGCACAGTTTCTGAATACAGAATTTCCCAATCCTGAAACCCTAAGCCTAGAGGGCCTTAAGATCGATTTCTACCCAGTGA
>CAZEFS010000122.1:0-3494 GCA_964511545.1 uncultured Opitutales bacterium | reverse complement strand
GGCCGCACACACGATGCTACCGTCTTTTATCTCATTCAAAAAGAAGCCGGCCTATACTTTACGCGCAAAGTGATTCGCCTACACCATCAACCCTTTTCAAAGCAAGCCCAGCTCCTGCACGATTTTCTTGCCTGTCCAGGTTTACGGCGTGTGTGTATAGATCAAAGCGGCCTTGGAAGGCAATTTGCTGAAAACTTTAAAGAGCAATACTCTAAGGGCCGTATCGAAGGGGTCACGTTTACTTCAGGGACGAAGGAAGCACTCGCTTATAGCCTAAAATCTAGCCTGGAGAGCCATGCTTTTCGTATTCCTAGCTCTCCAGAACTAAGAGGGGACTTCAATCGCATCCAAAAAATCACTACTTTCGCCGGAAACCCTAGGCTCGACGCCCCAAGGTCTAAGGACGGCCATTCCGACCACTTTTGGGCGGCTGCTCTCGCCCTACACGCTGCCCAAACTCAAAAACCCCTCCCCCCTGCTCACTATACCGTCCTCAAACGTCCCTCTCACAGCCTATTCCTATAAACCTCTCTTTCCTATAAATATCTTTTTCTGTCCTAAAAACATTCATACTTATGAAACTGCACTCTTCATCGCTTCACAAAAGCCTAGGCCGTCACAGTTTTAATCCCATACGTAGCCTCAGTCCAGAGCGCCTCAGTCAAGTGCTAGACGCCTTTCACGCGGGGTATCTTGCACCCGCAGCCCAGCTGTGGGACGCTATCGAAAGAAGGGACGACGTCCTCCAAGGGGTCATCTCTAAACGTAAAAACGCTATCTCTAGGCTCCGCTGGGAAATCCTCACTCTAGACGCTAGCCCAGAGGCGCTCGCACACAAAGAGGCGCTTGAATATTTTTATAATCACCTCACCTGTACCCACGCGTGTGATCAAAACGAACACGGCGGCCTAGCCCTGCTAGTGAAGCAAATGATGGATGCTATCGGCAAACACTACGCCGTACACGAAATCATTTTTTCTCCTACCCAGCCCTATCCTAGCGCTACTTTTCAGTTTGTTCCCCTTTGGCATTTTGAAAGAAAGCAAGGCAAGCTCCATTTTCTCTCTTCTCCTCAGGGGGCAGGAGTACCTGTCAATAAGGGCTCCTGGCTGGTAACCAAAGGGGAAGGCCTGATGGAGTCCTCATCGATAGCCTATCTATTTAAACACCTTCCCTTGAGGGATTGGCTGATTTATTGCGAGCGAAACGGTATGCCAGGCGTCAAAGGGACAACAGACGCCATGCCTGGGAGCCATGAGTGGGAGCTAGCAAAGAACGCCGTGGCAGACTTTAGCGCAGAGTTTCACGCTCTTCTTAACGAAGGCACAAAGATAGAATCTATAGACCTGTCTTCTCGTGGCACACTCCCTTACCCCCAGCTAGTAGATAGGATGGATAGAGCCCTCATCGCCCTCTGGAGAGGCTCAGACCTCAGTACTCTATCCAAGAAAAACGCTACCGGCGCCTCACTCCAAGACGACGAAGCCGCCATACTCGAAGCGCACGACAGCGCCCTTATCTCTGAAACGCTAAACTTTCAGGTAGACCGCATTCTCATCCAACACCTCTTTCATACCCCCCACCCTAAGGCCTACTTTCACCTTCTCCCTCAAAACCATAGTAGCAAGCTCTACGAGCTCGAAATCTGTCAAAAGCTACACGCTATGGGCTTTCCCCTATCGCAAACAGACCTTTCTGAACGGTTCGGCATCTCTCCTGTCCAAAGCAGCACACCCCCCTCCCCCCTGCAAGTTCAGCATTATGATACTTAACCTGTAAGTACTAAAAACCATCCATCTAAACCATTCACCCACTGATCCACTGATTCTCATTATGAAACACAATGATACACTCACTACTTGCTTCCATCCCTCTAACCAAGGGACGCTTCAGAGCCAAACGCTCTTAAAGCCTGTCAAGCTCTTCGACTATGGGGTTTACCCTCACTTCCAAGGGCTGCAAGAGGTCAGCCATAGTGCCTGTAAGGCCCTTGCTCATACCTTTAACTCACTTTTTAACAAGCTAAAGCGAAAGTTTCTAGGCGTCCCTCTCTATATTGGGCACCCCGATGATGTTCATTTTTCAGGCCAGCCAGGCCATACCGATACCAAGGCCTATGGATGGACCCAAAGCCTAGACGCTAAAGCCGATGGTCTTTGGATACAGCTGAACTTATCAAAAGAAGGAGCTCAGCTTGTGGAAGGCAAGCATTACAAATTTCTCTCACCTCGCTGGGAAATGGTGAAGACAGCAAAAGGCACCTATACGCCTATAAGGCTGATCTCTATTGGCCTAACCAATCATCCCAATATTCCCTGCGAGGCGCTTTCTAATGCCACTCCTCTATTCCATGGCTCTGGATTGAAAACCTACGCGCTGAGTAATGCCCTCAGTTTTACTCCTAGCCACACACCTTCTCAAGATTTCCTAGCTCTTGTGCACCACCATATGAAAGAGCACAACACCGACTATACGTCCGCCTGGAACCATCTAAAACACACCCACCCCCAGCTCTATCACGCTCATTTTTGTTAACCACCTAAATCCTAAACTCAATACAACACTCATGAAAATAAAACTCAAACTCCGCTCTTCTCGTCCTCAGCGCCTGATAATGGCAAATACCGCAAGAGGCACACACAAAAACGGCTGCCTGAGCCTAAAGGCCTCGGCAGACCTCAATCAAAAGTACTGCTTTGTTGCTTTCCATGCTGATGCTGGGTGTATTCAGCTAGTAACGACAAACAGAGTTGCCGACGGCAATGCCGCCATTGGGGTCAATACCGATGAGGCCAAGGCAGGCGAGCCAGTAAACATCCAAGTGCTCAATTCAAACGGTGCCACCTGCCTCATTCGAACCGCAGGAGATATTGTACAAGGCCAGGCGATCACCAGCAATAACGCTGGCCTAGCCGTCCCCATACAAGGCCTTGCTGGAGGCAATGCTTACTTTGCTTACGGGGTAGCGCTGCATAACGCCTCTGCCGGGGAGCTCTTAGAGTTCACTCCTACCTTGGGCTCTACTATCACTCTACCTTAAACCTAAAGCTCATCCTAAACCCAAACCTAAACCTCTCCCTATCCAAAAAAACCAATAACACTCTAATACTAATACCAATACCAATAATAATACTAATCAGTACCCATACTCATATCAATATCAATCCCAATACTTATGCCAAACGAAACCATCATCGAAAATACCATCATCAGTGCAAACGAAAGCCGCTTTAATAGCGCCTACTATTCCGAGCCCCTCACTGCCTTTAGCAGTGGGTGGAAGGATAGCGAAAACCTGGAGGCCTTGCTAGATTTTATCGCTCCTCCCGTCCTGGTTCCAAGGCGGTTCGAATTTAAAAGAGCAGACAATACAGAGGCCTTTTATTCCGAACTAGACGATATTCGCTCTACCGGCAGCAGCTTCAAAAGAGTCGAATACAGCGGTACTAGCATCTATGAAAAAACGCTAAACAAGGGCCTCACTATCCGGCTAG
>CAZEFS010000121.1:0-3523 GCA_964511545.1 uncultured Opitutales bacterium | reverse complement strand
AAAAGCGAGAGCAGATCCTCGCCATCTTAGAAAAAGAAAACCAACACCCTCCTATCCCGGTTACCAAACCCGCCATCCCTCTAGACCCCCTGGCTGAACAGCGAGAAGTCACCTTAGCCGCCCTAGTGAAAAACTCTAGGATTCCAATAGAAGAACGCCTACAAATCGCGTTAGTCATGGCGCCTTCAGAGGTGCGGGATGAGTTTTTGGAGGCCTTAGCGCAAGATAAGAGGTTGAGAGCTGATGAACGCATAAAAGCCGCCGAAGCGATGGCTGCTGGGGAGAGGCGAGAAGGGTTCTTGGAGACTTTTGCTCAGGATAATCGTTTGGGTGCTGAATATCGCATAAACGCCGCCGAAGCGATGACCCCTGGAGAGAGGCGTGAAGGGGTTTTGGCGACTTTAGCTCAGGATAAGAGCTTGAGAGCTGATGAGCGCCTAAATGCCGCCAAAGCGATGGCTCGTGGAGAGATGCGCGAAGGGGTTTTGGCGACCTTAGCTCAGGATAAGAGCTTGGATAAGGGTTTCTATTATAGTAATTATCGCCTAAAGGCCGCCGAAGCGATGACTGCTGGAGAGAGGCGCGAAGGGGTTTTGGAGGCCTTGGCTCGGGATACGAGTTTGAGTGTTGATAATCGCCTAAGAGCCGCCGAAGCGATGACCCCTGGAGAGAGGTGCGAAGAGTTTTTGGAGGCTTTAGCTCAGGATAAATTGGAGGCCTTAGCTGAGGATCAGAGTTTGGGTGCTGAATATCGCATAAGAGCCGCCAAAGCGATGGCTCGTGGAGAGATGCGCGAAGGGGTTTTGGCGACCTTAGCTCAGGATAAGAGTTTAAGTGTTGATGATCGCATAAAAGCCGCTGAAGCGATGGCCCCTGGGCAAAGGCGAGAGAAGATTTTGGACAACATCCGCAATCCCAAATGGTTTTTCGGGATATTTTAAGCTGAACTATGGGCCTTAGAGCTTTTTTGCCAGCTAGTGTCAGAAGCCCTTGAAAAAAGCTAGGGATGCAAGCCTAGGACATCTTGCGTTCTGACTCAGAGGCGGGTTTGGCTTGTGTTTTGGACGAGCTGCTTACACTATCCATTATGTCTAGCGTAGAAGCCTTTGTGCTGGGGAAAACCCTTAAGGCCAAGCAGTGGGAGTATCGGCTCCTGGTCTTGGGCCGGGGGGGTGTTTTGGCTTATAGCTACTCTAAGCGGCATAAAACCGAGGGCCTTTTCGACTTATTTGACCACTGTGACTGCGTCTTAGAGCCTGGGGGGGCTGAAGACCTTTATAGACTCAAAGAAGCTGAGCGGATTCGCCACTATGGCGGCATTGGCAAAAACTACCAGACCTTGCTCTATGCGAGCTTGTTTGGCCGCCTCTTGTGGGATAATAGTCCATTTTTAGAGGTGGATGAGGAGCATTTTCGCTTGTTTTTGAAAGCTTTTGAGGCCTTTGAAAGGAGCACTGCCCCAGCGCTGATCTACCTCAAAGTCCTTTACAAGTGGCTACAGCTAGAAGGCTATGCGGTCAAAGAACAGTGGCTAGCCACCTTTAGCTGCCAGGAGCGAGAGAGACTGCAGGATCTCCTCTTTACCCCAGACCCGAGTGGCCTGCAAGGCACCCCCTTTCAGGTGTGGATTGAAAGCTTGCAACGGTGGGCTAAGGAGTATACACCCCTTAGGTTTTAAAACCGATAATAGACCTCTTGCAAAACCATTGTCTTTTGATCTCTGGGTTCAGGCTTCGTTCTTGCGAACTACGCCCGACACGGTCGAGCGACAAGTCCCCCTACGTGGGGTTAGAGCTAAATAATCTTCTTAAAATGACCCTTTCTCCTTCAGCTACGATGCGGGCCTTACACAGCCTAGGGCACCTTCCCAAAAAGGCTCTGGGCCAGAATTTTTTAATAGACAGCACTATTGTGCAAAAGGCGATAGACTTAGCCTGTATAGACCCAGGAGACACGGTAGTCGAAATTGGCCCTGGGCTAGGGACCCTTTCGGAAGGCTTGCTTCAACGCGGGATCGCCCTCTATGCTGTCGAAAAAGACCCGAAGCTCTATGCGTATTTAAAGGCAGAATTAGCGCCCAAATACCCTCGGTTTTGCCTTCTGCATGGGGATGCGATGGATGTGCCTTTAGGGAGTTTACCACTAGGGGTAGAGGCGTTTAAGATAGTAGCGAATTTGCCCTATGCCATATCCACGCCCTGGCTAGAGAAAATTTTGCGGGGGAGGCTGCCAAGGGTAATGGTCCTCATGCTCCAAAAAGAGACGGCTGAGCGCTTTATGGCGCATCCTGGCACAAAGGCTTATAGCCCCATGAGTATCCTTTTAGAAGGCGCCTATCAGAAAGAGGGCGTCCACCACGTATCCCGCTCCTGCTTTCACCCGGTACCCAAGGTAGACTCGATGCTCCTTTGCCTTAAGAAAAAGGAAACGCCCTTTATTTTTTCTGAGAAGGCGTATAAGCTCTTGCGGACTTTTTTTACCCAGAGGCGAAAACAGATTCAAAACCTGTGTAGGCAGCAAAAAACAATTTATCCAGGGCTAAACCTGTGGCTAGAGCGCATAGGAGCCTTGGGCCATTCCCCCCTGGCCCGTCCGGAAGACCTGAATTTCGAAGCTTGGAGCTTGCTGGAGCATGTCTTGGACGAGGGAAATCCGTAGATCAGTCGCCGCAAAAACTAGGGAAGGAGCGCTTGCAAAAATATAGAAAAAGCTTTAATAGACCTTTTGCATAACCACGTATTTTGGTTTCTGGGCAGGAAAAAATAAATGAGGAACCGGAGTGTACAAAAGCGTACATGAGGATTCCGAGCTTATTTTTGACGAACCCAGAGAGCAAAAGACAATGGTTATGCAAGAGGTCTAATCTTGAACCTTTTACCCCTTCTATCTTATGCCCCTAGATTCTTCCTTTTCGTGGGATGCGGACAGGTTCTTTCAGTCTCGCCTGCCGCTCTGCCTAAGTTATGATGATGTGTCTCTGGTAACGCAGTATAGCGAGGTTTTACCGAAAGATACGGATCTGCATGTCGATCTAGCCCCCGGGATACGCCTGAACTTGCCTATCTTATCTTCAGACATGGATACGGTAACGGAATCTGCCATGGCACAGGCTATGGCCCTAGAAGGCGGGATGGGGATCATCCACCCAAACCTTACCTTAGCCAGGCAAATAGAAGAACTGAGGTCTGTAAAGGGCTATTATAGTGCTTTAAGTGCTGCGGATAAGACCGCTTTCCCCAGGGCAGCCCTAGATCCATCGGGCAGACTCCTCTGTGGGGTGAGCCTGGGCCTTATTAGACATGGCGATGGAAGCGTAGATACCTTCACTTTATGCGAACAGGCAGAGGCCCTAGAGGCGGCGGGAGCGGATGTGATCGGAGTATCCACTGCCCATGGGCACTCCCTAGGTGTGGGAGAGGCTATAAAGGCCTTGAGGGCAGCTTTTCCTGATTTACCCTTAATGGCAGGAAATATCACAAGCGCAGAGGCGGCAAGCTATCTTGCAGACTGTGGGGCGAAGATC
>CAZEFS010000120.1:0-3578 GCA_964511545.1 uncultured Opitutales bacterium | reverse complement strand
GTTAAATATATATGTTGATATTTAATATATTAGCTTAGTATTGATAAATAAACCACCATAAGCAATAAAAAATTAAAATTTTTATTACTTATGCACGAATAAATAATATTTTTAGTTAGGACCCAATGCTTCAGATCCTTTGCTAAAGTTTTGAATCTATCTATACAGCCAAACAACCCAGCTGACAGGTGTGGCCACAACCCATAAAAAGCATTCAAATTGGCGCTTCCCCCACTATAAACTGTAAAGCGTAGCCAGGAGGTCGCTGTGAGCTCTTATCGACCTTATGATGAGGAGAGAGTCTTATTCCGCAAGTCAACACTCGACCGCTTACTAAACGATTGAGAAATTAAAAAAACTGAGAGTGATGACAAGAAGATAGATATAAGATCAGGGGGGTGAATGAAAAGAAGAATAAAAGAGATAGAAGGAGTGATCGGGAAGGAATGGGAGCGTAGGGAGGTTATTAAGAACGGAAAGGTAAGAGAGAAACAAGGCTATCGCTGTGTGGAATGGGGGCTTAATTTTATAAAAGGAGATGAGCGAAGGAAACCTAGCACAACTTTCACCCGCTTAAACTATCATGTTTTCGAAAAATTTTGTTCTAGCTGTCCCTGCAACAAAGGCCGAAAGGTATGAGAATCTCTATCAAAAACAGAGATCATACCACTCGCTACATCAAACTGCCAGCCATGCAGGCGCAAGCGATTCGCGTGGAGACGCTCTAAAACCCAAGGAAAAGTCTGCAAATTTTCTAATGAATTCACTATCGCATGCTGGCAACATACGGTCACTTTTTGTTGAATATCCTCTAAAATAGGCCCCTCCTCCAGGGCCTTAGATGCCTTTTTTGCCATGTGCATCCAATTGGCTATAAAGCTAATAGGTACGCCCTGCTTTTCCATAGATCCATTTTCAATGAGGGCTTGAATACCCCCACACTGCGTATGACCAAAGATGATAATATCACTCACCCCGAGATCGCACACTGCAAACTCTAAGGCCGCGCTCGTACCATGATAGGTTCCATCTGTTTCATAAGGTGGCACTAGGTTTGCAACATTGCGCACAACAAATAGATCTCCCGGCTCTGCCTTGAGAATAATAGCCGGATCTACCCTAGAATCCGAACACGCAATCACCAAAACCTTGGGCCTCTGCCCTACTTTGGTAAGCTGGTCATATAAGGGATTGGATCCATCAAAGTAACACGCATAAAAATTTTTATACCCTGCTATGAGTTGCTCAATCGTTTTGGACATAATCAAAAAGTAAGGTTTAGGATGGTATTTAGTTTATAAAAAAGACATTGAATTTAGTTTCTGTAATACCAAAACCCATCTATGTTTTTGGTACTCGCTTCAGTAATCAAGCCCTTAAGCCCTATAAAACTCTCGGACGGCCCTACGAATAAAGAGCTGATCAAAAGCTTCTCCCCGCTCTACTATCGTGCCCCTACCCCTTGGGTGTAGATGCTTTTTACTATACTGCCTTAAGATTTTTGTAAAAAACGGAATTTTCATGATAAACATCTATTAATAAGCGGATATGAAAATCAAACTTAAAACAATACTAACTCGTATACAAAAAAAAATTTAAAAATAAAGCCTTATTTTCAAACTTCTCTCTATCCAATCCCCAGCTTGACAAATATTGAAAGACAGACTAGAGGAAAAGCGCATATCATGCTGCATAAAATACTGATAGTCGATGATGAGAAAAATACAAGAGAAGGCCTTGAGAAGGCTTTGAGAAGTAACTTTGATATCTATTTAGCAGCTACGGCAGATGAGGCTATCCGCCTGCTAGAAAGGGATACTTTTTCGGTAGTGCTGACGGATCTTCGCATGTCTGGCAAATCGGGCCTTGCGGTAGTGGATAAATGCTTGAGCCTTCCCCAGGCTCCTGTTTGCATCATGATGACAGCCTACGGCAACGTAGAAACAGCTGTAGAAGCCATGAAGCGAGGAGCTTTTGACTTTTTGCCTAAGCCCATACATATTGAAAAGCTAGAAATACTCATTCATCGAGCTTTGAAAGAACGTAGCTTAACTGAAGAAAATCAGCAACTACATGAAAGACTGGATGAAAAATACAAGCTCAGCGGTCTTGTAGGCAAGGCCCCAAGTTTCGTAAAAGTTTTAGAACAAATTAAACAAGTAGCCCCTAGCAAGGCAAGCGTTCTTATCACGGGGGAAACCGGTACTGGTAAAGAATTGATTGCACAGCTTTTGCATCAGAATAGCTCCCGGTCCAAGGGTCCATTTGTTGCAGTTCACTGCGCAGCTCTGCCCTCTAATCTCCTAGAAAGCGAGCTTTTTGGCCATGAGAAAGGAGCCTTTACAGGAGCTACAGAAAGGCGTATTGGCCGGTTTGAAGCAGCCCAAAATGGAACACTTTTCCTCGATGAAATAGGAGAGATTGATGCCAATATCCAGGTAAAACTTCTCCGTTTTTTAGAGACTCGTTCTTTTGAGCGCTTAGGGGGACATAAACCCATTCCCTTAGACATTCGCCTCCTCTGCGCTACACATAAAAACCTAGAGCAGATGGTTAAAGAAGAGAAATTTAGAGAAGACTTACTCTACCGCCTCAATAGTATTGAGCTGAAGCTCCCTCCTCTGAGAGAACGAAAAGAAGATATCCCCCTACTCCTGAATCACTATATTCAGCATTTTGCTAAAGAAAATAAACTCAGCCCTTTTCATTTAAGCCAAGAGGCCCAAATGCTTGTTTTAGACTATACATGGCCAGGGAACATCCGCGAACTAAGAAATTTTTGCGAAAATATGCTGATTTTGCACCCTGGTAAGCTCATTACTCCGCAGCAGCTCGATCCTAAATTTTTAAATGCCTCTGCAAAGCCTCTATTCGCCTCTACTAGCTTAGGCATCAAAGCCTCAGCCAAGATAGAAAGCCAAAAATACACCCTAGAAGAGGCCCTTTTAGCAGCCCAGGGCAATAAAACCAAGGCCGCAGAGCTCATGGGCATTAGCAGGCGTACCCTTCACCGCAGGCTAAAAACATCCTAAAGCCTTGCCAAAGTCTTTTTCTCTGCTAGCTTTCTCTGCTAGCCTCTAGCTTTTTATTTTTCATGGCACCTTATCTTTTACCTTTATTAGCAGCCCTCGCCTACACCATTTCAGCTCTTTTTATCAAAAAAGCACTGAACTATGGCGCTGGAAGCATGCGAATAGCCTTTCTTACAAACTGGATCCTTTTGCCGTGTTTCCTTCCCTTGCTTTTCTTGGGACCACGGGTGGAAAACTGGGCCTACTTTGACACGGTACTCATTTGCGCCTTATTTAATACGTTAGCAATGGTGCTGATCTTTGTGACCCTCAAAGTGGGAGATATTTCGCTACAAACCCCTGTTATGGGAGCAAAAGTCATCATCGTAGCGGTACTATCTTTGCTGATGGGGGTAGGACGGGTGACTCCGGCTATCTGGCTCGGCTCTTGCCTGACTGTCTTGGCTATTTATATCCTAAGTAAGCCAGACAAGCTAAACCTAGGGTATAAGCGCAGTATTCTCATTACCATTGCCTTAAGCTTACTTACCTCTCTTGCCTTTGCTA
>CAZEFS010000119.1:1054-3617 GCA_964511545.1 uncultured Opitutales bacterium | reverse complement strand
GAACAGTCCTCAACCCAGCTAGACCCCTAAATTTGGAGCCTTGTAGGGATTTTTTATACATAAGATGAGTAAAGAAAAGGAAGCGATCCCTAGACTCAGCAAAAATGAAAAAGATTCGCCATAGCGCTCTGCCGTCATCCCTGCGCCCGAGGCAGCGATAATAGCGCTAATAGCTGTGAGCAAATAGTAAAAACCAAAGGCTGTGCCTCGAAGCCCCTTGGGCGCCATATCCGCAATAGATGCCATCACCACACTTTGCACGGCCCCCATCTGCACACCCCAAAAGAGAATGCCGACAAAGACCAGACTGAGCGATTGGGCAAAGGCCAAAATAGCGTCTGCGACAATCAGCACTGCGATGCTAACAGCAAGCAGTGTGGCTCTATTCAGCTTGTCCGACAATAAGCCTACAGGATAAGACGATAAACAGTAGGCGATCTGATAGACCATAATAATGATAGGAGCGTACATGTCTCGCAGCCCAAAATTGCGGCTAGCGTGCATGACTAAAAAAGGCTCTCCTAGACGGGAGATCATAAAAACCGTAGTGACGAGCATCAAAAGCCAGTAACTTCTCCCTAGGCGGGGAATGTCTGACAGGCGAAAGGCACGGCGAGGGTGTTTATTCAGCGTACATTCCTCTACTCGAGGAGGATCTTGAACAAAAAAGTAAAGCATGAGCAGCGCAAGCGCAGCAGGGATAAGCGCTATCCAGAATACGGCGTGAAAGTCTTCATTCGTAAAATACATAATCCCAAAGCTCATGGCACTACCCAGGAAAGCCCCTGCTTGGCCTAGGCTACGCTTTAGCCCAAAGCACGTACCCTTCTTGTCGGGCGGGGCGATATCACTAATGAGAGCGTCCCTTGGCGTGGCTTGGATGCCGTTGCCCACACGCTCAAACACTCTTGAAATTAGGGCCAGAATGAAGCTAGAAGACAAAGCAAGGCAAATTTTACTGATGGTAATCAGCATATAGCCGCTGAGAATGATGGGCTTTCGCTTCTTTATATAGTCACCCAGCACGCCGGAGAGGAGCTTCATCACAAATGAGGCCCCCTCGCCTATACCCTCTATGAGCATAATCCAGGTGATGGCTAGGCCCATAACCGTCTTGAGGTAGACAGCAGACAGACCAAAGACCATAGAGCTTGAGATATTAATCAGGCACATACAAGTCGCCACCAGCCAAACTGCAGGAGGGATCTTTTTTTCGTGGAGCATATATCTCTTTTTAGTAAAATATTTACATTTTCAGAAAGTGAAGAACAAGATGCAAGCAAAAAACTCAAAGCTTAGCAAGCAAAATGAGGCAAATATCCTAAGCCCCTCTCAAAAAAAACTCACCACTGCCTGGCCCTCGAGGGAAAGGTCTATGGCTTTTACGCGTTTGGAGTGTCTGCTTGAGAGCTCTGCCAAAATGACGTCTAGCTTTTCTAGCTGGCTGAGATAATCTTTTGTGGCGAAAACCCATTGGCCCCAAGATGCTGTCTTGATACGGACCACTGACCAGGGGGCTGTAGAACAAGGATCGATCCCCTTGCACTGGATACTCTTAAACTGGGCATATAGCTTGGGCTTGGCTAGTTTTGCCTGCTCCAAGAGGGGAGCCACACAAGCGAGCTGAGGCAAGCCCTCAAATCTTCCATTGTCTTTAGGCTTGAGTGTGATGCCCTCTAACCAGGGGAGGCTTTTGACTGTCTTAGAAACCATAGATGGCTGAAAGACACACCCTTCTTCTGAAATGAAAAGCACTGTTGTCTTCCCTGTTTTGTCTATAAAAGCCACACGGGCCATCGGGCGGTACTCGGTGATATAGACATAGAGCTTGTCTGGCAAGTCCTTCTCTAGGGTGACAGACTTCACCTCTGGCAAGGCACTGACTTTCTGCTTTAGGGCATTTAGGTCTAGCTCTAGTAGGCCTAGGGTAGCTGGTAAAGCAAGAGCAGCTTGGATATGTCTTTCCTCTAAAAAACCATCTGTTTTTACACAGAGCTTGGGGGGCTTTCCTTTAGCCAAACTCCTATGGTATAGAGCGTCTTTTAAAGAAGGCTGATGCCTCACCCACCAGATACCCCCCACAAGAAGAACCACTAGCACTAGATAAAGGCTCCACTTTAGACCTTTTTTAAACTGCTTGAACCAACCTAAAAGGGTAG
The DNA here is from genome assembly GCA_964511545.1 of uncultured Opitutales bacterium. Taxonomy (GTDB): domain Bacteria; phylum Verrucomicrobiota; class Verrucomicrobiia; order Opitutales; family CAZEFS01; genus CAZEFS01. The sequence goes on along the minus strand of CAZEFS010000119.1, from coordinate 1,458 downwards.
CAGAACGAGTAAAGGCGGGTTGAGGAATCGTCCGCCAAGTCTTGATGGGCGTAGGCTTTTTCTTCTTAAACATAGATACTTAGGATAATAATTCATCCCACGATCTTCCCAAAAGCAGTAGCTCTGGCTCCAACACAATACCCCTCTTGCTCAGGACCTCCGAACGTACCGTACGGACCAAATCTATCACCTCCTGGCTCCTAGCACAGCCGGTATTGATTAAAAAATTAGCATGTAGATCAGAAATCTTCGCCTTCCCCTTCTCAAAACCCTTTAGGCCGCATTGGTCTATTAGAAAACCTGCTGGGTAGAGTGCGGGGTTTTTAAACGCACAGCCAGCGCTCGGGGCCCGGGGTTGCGTTTTTTTGCGATGAAGCGCATAGCTCTCCGTCTTGGCCTTGACT
>CAZEFS010000119.1:0-1044 GCA_964511545.1 uncultured Opitutales bacterium | reverse complement strand
CTTGCTCGGGCTCTTCCTGCCCTATTTTTCTTAAAATAGCACTCAGGACCACTCCCTCCTTCAGGCTAGGACACGACCGGTAACGAAAGTCTAGATCCACTGTATTGATAATATGGATATGGCCCTGACCATCCATCCACTCTACACTCTCAAGACAATCTGCCATGCAAGAGCCCATGGCACCCGCGTTCATCCTCAGTGCTCCTCCAAGGCTACCGGGGATACCCTCCAAAAACTCAAAGCCAGACCAGCCCAAACGGGCAGCTTCTAGGCTAATCGCCTTCAGCCTTGTGCCACCGCCTACTTGGAACCTCTGTTCATCTAAGATCTGTACCTCCTTCCAGCAAGGATGATGGAGACGGACAACAAGCCCGGGAAAACCTTCATCCAAGACCAGTAAGTTTGACCCACGGCCCAAAACAAATACAGGAAGGCCCGCAGATTTGGCCTCTAGCCAAGCGGTTTGTAGCTCTTCTCTACTCCTAGGCTCTAGGTAAAATTGGGCAGCCCCGCCCACGCCTAATGTGGTTTTTGGGCCTAGGGGCTCATGTGTTTGACAAGCAGCCAGTATCGTAGAGGTATCTAAAGCAAGATTAGCAGACATAATTAGAGGGTGCTAACATAGGTTTGGGCTAGCTGGTAGATATCCCCAGCTCCGATAAAAAGTAAAGCTCCTTTCGGGTGCTGTGCCTGAAGATAGGCTAAGCAGGCGTCTCCTGTTTCAAAGTATTGCAGTTTTGATGTAGGAGGAAAAGCTTTTTTAATAGCAAGGCTAGTCCCCCCCTCTAAAAAAGCCTCATTCGCGCTATAAACCGGTAAGAGCAAGATAGCATCAGCCACCGTTAAGGCCTCAGCAAAGCCCAGGGCGTGTTGTGCTGTACGGCTATAACGGTGTGGCTGGAATACCACCGTTTGAGGCCCAGGGTATCTTGCTTGGGCCAAGTCTAAAATAGCCTTGAGCTCCTGCGGATGGTGGGCATAGTCTGCAAATACGCATCGGTCTTTGCTTTGATAGAGCGTAGCTTGGCGCCGAAAAATCCCCTT
>CAZEFS010000118.1:0-3642 GCA_964511545.1 uncultured Opitutales bacterium | reverse complement strand
GGCGCTTGTGCGAGATAGGGCCTAGACCAGGTAGGCCATTTAAGAGTATATAGGCTTGATATTTAGAAAGCGAAGCGTAAGGCATGGACCAAGGAAAAAGAAGGAGAGGAAAGGCTGATGATAAAGATTTGGCCGCGATGAGATAAAGAGAAGGGCAGGGCTGTCAATGCGTTTTTCTATGAGAGAATCCTGTGAGAAGAGATATGGATGAGGTTTTTTTGTATATCGATTAAAAATGATCCAGAAACATAAAAAATTTATTTTATTTAAAATTTAACTTGATTTTATATTTTTTTAATATTATGAAAATTTTTTAAAGTTAATATTAACTTTAAAAAATTAAAATTATAACAATAAATTAAATTATATGAACTTGAGTCCAAATAATATAAATGGCAGTCTGCCCCATGTTCCCGTAACCCTTGAAGGCAATCCAGCGAATCCACCTGTACAGCCCATCCAGGAGGTTCCTGTGCAACAAGTGCTTCCAGATATTGAAAATCCTGTTATACCCGTTGAAGTTCCTGCAGGGATAAGCCCAATAGGACCAACTTGGCTAGAAGAAATATCAACAGAGCCCTTTACTTTGGAAAAAGCAATTAAGGTTTTTGAGGAATTGAGAGATATAGACCCAATATCTCTTTCTTTTGGTGAAAATCAAGCTTGGCATCAAAATTTGTTAAACTTGATACAATATGTGATTAATAACTATCCTGAAGATATATTGAGTAATGAAGCTTTTTTGGGTAAAATTCGAGGACTGTTAAACACAAACGAACCTTGTGACCCATCACAGTTTTCATTGTTGGGTACGGATATTCTTCTCTCATTTTTTCAGAGAGTTGATTGTTTAGAAATAATGAATCAACAAGCTTGGGAGAACTATTTTGAGAATGCTTTCCTTGATTGTATTGATTATTTATTGGAGGTGTCTCTGGGTGAGGAAACCCAACCGCATAGGGGTACATTTTGTGGTGATAAAGTAAAATTATTTTTGATTTTATTTGGTGCGAACAAAGACTATTGTGAAAAAGTATTTGGTGAAATTTATGATAAAAATAAAGATGATCAAAAATTTAAAGAGCTTTTCGCGCAATCTGAGAAGTCTGAAGAAGAATTTAAATCTTATTTGAAAGAAGAAATATTTGGTTCAAATACTTTATTTTATGCTTGGACGAAGGGATGCAATAATGCAAAAAGCTATAATGAGTTTTTAGATGAAAAAGCAAAAGGTTTGCCCCATCCTTTTTTTTCTCATCGAAATGTAAAGTCTGCAAGAAATATAGCTCCTCAAATAATAGAAGTAAACCATACTACATCCAATGATGATGGTAAACCCACTGAAGGCAAAAAAGAGGAGAAAAAAGAATCTTCAGAATAGAGAGGAAATGAAATCTAATTGAGGAGGTTTATTAAGTAACAGAGGTCCATTACCTAAAATACTACAAAGCAAGATACCTATTTTAACACAAAACCACCACGGCCTGGGCTAGGTGTTTACTGTGGCTGAGGCTGACGAGGGCTTTTGTTGCGCCTAGGGCCTGGAGGAGGTGCTGGCCCTTGGCGTCAAGGCCTAAGAGGGGTTCGCCTTGGGGGCCTTTATGGATGAAGGCGGACTTCCAGCCAAATGCCTTTCCGATCCCTGTAGAAAATGCCTTTGAAGCTGCTTCTTTAGCGGCAAAGCGTGCGGCGAGGCTGGGGTAGGGGTGTTTTAGGCGAAGGCAATAGGCGATTTCTTCTGGGACAAAGACCCGCTCCAGGAAACTAAGCCCGTATTTGACATGGAGGCCTTGAATACGGTCTATCGCCACCATATCGAGGCCAAGGCCCAAAACAGCAGACGTTAAGGCTAGTTCAGAGAGGGAGGACATAGGTGGAGCTCCGTTTGCTGGGAGGTGTCTGCGTTTTTGTGTAAGTTTTTAAGAAAAGAAGCCCGGTGGAGGTGGCTAGGGCCGTGCCTTAGGATTTCTTGACGGTGCAAGGTTGTCCCATAGCCTTTATGCTCTGAGAAACGAAAGTGGGGGTAAGTGCATTGTGCAGCCTTCATATAGCGATCCCTTGTTACCTTGGCGACAATCGAGGCTAGGGCGATGGCAAAGCTTTGGCTGTCGCCTTTTACAAGAGTAGTATGCGGGTATGGTATATATTTTAGGGGGCTGCCGTCTATTAAAATACGTGCAAGCTTTAGAGGTTTAGCGGATTTTACTCTTTGTGCAAAGAGGCCTTCTGCTTCCTCCTCAGCTATGTAGCCAAAGCGCTCTGCAAGGCTAGGGATTGAAGGACTATTTTCTCCGGGTGGGGGTGGGGAGCTTGCCTTTTCGTAGTGGGCTGCTGCCTTGTGTAAAGTCAGCAGGCATTCAGACATGGCCTCCTGGGTAGAGCGTAGGATGTTGCTGGCGTCTATAGCCTTTGCCTCTCTTAGGGCATAGCTGTAGCAGAGGGTATTTTGAGCATCTAGGGCTATTATCCAGTCCAAGATCTCCTCTCGTATACTAGGGGAGACTTGCTTAGAATCATTCACTTTTTCAAGCAAGGGGGAGGGGGGCGGCTCTTTTAAAAAATCATCACTGAGCCACACAGCGGCTGCGACCACAGGGCCCGCTAGTGCCCCTCTCCCAGCCTCGTCTACACCGATGAGGCCGCCATAGTTTTGGATGGCGTGGCAATCAAACTCAAGTAGCTGCAGAGGTTTGGGTGGCATAGGAAAATAGTTCAATACAGTGCGTATTTAGTACGGATAATACGTTTTTTCAGGCACTGGAAGGCCCAGGACTTCATAGGCGGTTCGAAAGTGCAGCTTTGCGTACTGGCCTAAGGCTTCGGGCCCTTCTTTTTCTACTATAGCCTTGGCCTGTTCTTTTACTTTGGCGCTGACGCCCTTTGCTAGTTTTTCACCAAAAGCCTTAGAAAGCTTTTGAATTTGTTGGATATAGGTGGCTCTTGCGATGATAGAGGCAGCAGCTACTACAGGATCGCTTTCGGCCTTGGTTCGCATACGAAGGTCAACCGGGTCATCCTTAAAGTATTTTTGAACGAGGGGCTCCTTGCTAAATTGATCTAAGAGAGCCCAGGGGACGCGTTTTTTCCCCAACGCTTCTCCTAGCGCCTTGGAGTGAAACCAAGCGAGGAGCTTATTCATATTACTACTAAATTTTTTATAGAGCTCGTTATACTTTTCCATAGAAGCAAAGCTAACGCCAATAACCACTCCTGCTGTCCCTTGTATGAGGCTTGCTAGTTTTAAAATAGCAGCATCGCTGGTTATTTTCTTACTATCTTTTAGGCCTGCATCTAGCCAAGCTTGCACCATGTCTCCCTCAGCAATCACACAGGCAGAGACTACTGGGCCAAAGAGGTCCCCCTTGCCGCTTTCATCCAGGCCTGCATGGGCCTCAAACCACTCCGGATGCAGGAGAGCGTCATAGCCTAGCTGGGGTGTTTTGGTAATTTCCCCTTCGATAATATAGCGGACAAAGTCTTCTGTCTTCTTGCCTTGGATAACGACTTTACCGCTCTTGTAGGCCACGACATTCACCCTATCTCCCCTATAGGCAAAGAGAGAGTGCTCGACAGTGTAGGGTTCCCACAGGTTTTGGCTCAGGTATGCTTTCAGGGCGGATAGCTCTTCTTGAGAAAGCTCTA
>CAZEFS010000117.1:0-3642 GCA_964511545.1 uncultured Opitutales bacterium | reverse complement strand
GGCTCTTCAGCGATAGCTTCTCTCCCCTCCTGTGCCACCGCTAAAACCCCCGGCACTAACGGCACAGCCGGCCCCGCAGCCCCTTGAATAAACTCTGCCACCAGGCTAGCATTGCGTACCTGCAAGATAAGTTGTGATAGGCTCGCCCCTTCAGCTTGTTCGTTATCATCTTCGTAGAAGTACGTAGTTCGATCGCCTGCTCGTATTTCCCTAAAGGCAAGCGAGCGCCCACAATCATGCAACGAAGCCAAATCTGCAGCCGCTTCATTCATGACCGTTTTGTTTTCGAGGCAGATCTTAATTTGCCTCCCCGCTTTCGCGACAAAGCTACTCGGGCAGTCTATCCCATCTTTCTTAAACCCGCCCCCTGGGCTAAAGCACACCGATAGCCTCGGCGGCTGGTCCTTCGTTAAGCTGGCGTAAAACAAAGGCTGATCTACGGTATTCGTTATATTTGGATTCATAATGATTTTTGAATTTAGTTTTATAAGTGTTTAAGTGTTTGTTGTTTTAGGTATTGGGTTTTCCAATACAATTTGCGTTTATTTATTATAAGATCTAAGAATAAAAACTTTAGTAAACGTGCTTTTTATAGCTCTACCTTATAGCCTCTAAAGTGTTTTCAAGGCTTTGGATGGTATGTTTTATTTTAATGTAGTTAAAAATGAATATTACCTTGTATGGTTTGTTTTTGTAAGTTATCGATTTATATGGCGTAATGTATGGCAGCAGCTACTGCAAGTTTAGATCCTTGAAGTCGATAAACGTTAAAAAGCTCAGGATTTTTAGCTCTATTTAAATAAGCATTCAGATGTTCACTTGTAGGCCTATAATGAATATTGGAGGGTAAGTGAAATGTTTCATTCATTAACCCAAAAGTTAGTTTTAAATTACTTAAACGCTCTGTATGGTTCTCTCCTACTTGCATGAGATGTGCCACAGAACTTGCATTCAATCCTTGATCTCTTGCGGTGTGTAAGGTGAAAGTTGCACCACTTCTTTCGTATATCAGCTCATTAATTAAGTTAGCGTTTACATCTGGGTTGTTTGCTTGTATTATTTCTATGGAAAAATTTATATTAGCAGATAGGGTGGGGTTATCTAGGCTATAATCTCTATGAGTTCGCATAAAGTAAGCTAGAGATTTAGCGTTAAGACCTGATACTCGTGCCTTATTAAATGACAGCTTTGCCTCATCTTCGCCTAAATAGTCTTGCACATATTGAATGACAATCCGAAACACGTCCCAGCCTGCATACCACAGTATATTTGTTAAACGTCGTCTCTTAAAGAAATATTCCCCTGGTCCTAACCATATCTCTGTCCACTCTTTTACAGTATTTGCAATGAGTTCCAAATAGGCTGCTTTGTGCTCAGGCGTAAAAGTAGGATTGTTCTGAATATTTGTAACATGATTTAAGGCTTGAGCCAAAATATGAGCCTCTAAAGAAAAGTGCCTACAAAGATTCAGGGCTAAAACTCCTCTTTGAATACTCAACAAAGCATTGATACAATCTGCATCTATAGACGGACTCTCGGGAGCCTCTATTAATGCAACGGCAAATAGCATATAAGCAATTTTTTTATCTACATCATTTACTTTTAATTCATTTTCTTCAGGTATAGTGTTGGATACTTGCAATGCATAAGATAGAGATAGAGGAGAAAGACGTACATCAAAAGCCCTTGTTAGAGCTTCTATGAAATTTTGAGTGAGAAGCTGCTCGTTCATAGTGTCTATATTCAGGCCATTAGGAGCAGTGCCCATTTCGCATAAAAAATTTATAAATCGAGCAATCTTGAGAGGATCCCAATTGATTTGATTTTCTCTTTGAGGTAGAGAAAAATATTTAAGGATAATACTTAACCCCTGAGAAAGTAAACCTACTCTAATAGCAAATATTATACTATTGATGCCTTCTTCGCTTCCTATCAGTCTATTTAGTAATCTACGAGCCCCTTCTTGCTGATTATTTTCTTCTGCATAATCATAGGTTTCTCTTAAATAGTTAAAAGCTTCATATATATAATTGCCAACATCTGCGCCTGCGCCTTCTCTATCTACAGGTATATGGCGAATATTAATATAGTTTTGGTCATTATTTTGCGTATTTTCTATGACACAATTAAAAAACCTAAACAAATGGCATTCAGTGATTTCATGAGGGGGAAAAAGGTTCCCAGAATAATAGTTGTAAGTATCTAGTGTTTTTCTACCCTTTAAAAATTCCTTTGTTGCAAAATTACTGTCGATGATTTTATGCATTCTAGGTAGCGTTCCGAAAGGAATGTTTTCTGAAAAATCTTCAAAAAAAGTAGTCAGTTGGTCATGAGCATTTGGGTCTTGATTTCTAATACATAATTTGTTATTAAATTGACTGTTTATAATGATAGCTGCACGTCGTTCTATAAGCTTCGGATTATGCTCCGGGCTATTTTCTTCCAGAAGATTTAAAGCATCTTTGGTTTCTAAAAGCCTTGCTATACCCCCTAGGTGAGGAGCGATTTGGCGTATCTGATTAGCTTCTGTTTCGCGTATAGGGATATTTTGCAAGACGTTATCTTTCTTCCATCTCCAGGTAGTATAGTCATTTGGGTTAAAAACGGGATTGTTTAATTTGTTTTGCATAATTTTTTTAGTTTTAAAGTTTTTAGATATGTTTAGTTTTTGATGTTAAGCTTCATAGGTTGCTATGGTATTGATTTTGGATTTTAGGTAGCTCCTTTTCCCGTTTAGGATTCAAAGCTTTGCTTGATCTAAATAATTACAAGCTATTGGCCTCTAAAAGAGGTAGAGAGAGCGGAGTGAGCCCTACCAATCTCTTCCAGCCTTAACTTATCAATAGCTAAATAAAGCAAGACAAGGGTTTTATTAATCAGAATAAATACCAAGTCAAATATATTTTGAATATTTTTCATTAATAATATTAATTTTTCCTTATCATAAATTTGATTCAGCTAAGGCTTACGTTTTTTTTGATGCCATCACGGCCCGCAAAAAAGTTTGAAAAAAAGGCTTGACTTTTTGAGGGAAATTCCTTAGTCCTATTTCTGTTCTTCAAATCATAAATAATCATGTCTAAAAAACCCAAAACTAAGCAAGTAGGACGCACTTAGCCCCCTATTTTCAATTTTTACCATGCAGACTCTACACACACATTCCTTCCTCTTTAGACTTTCTAAAAAACAAAATAGATTTTCTAAAACACAAAACCCGCAATCCCGCGATACTGTTCAGGTCTCCCCCTCCCCCCCTGTTGCAAGAAAGTACCTTGAATCTTGCAGTATTAATGGATTTTTTCCAGAGAACAAGGCGACCCCCTCCCCCCACCCTACGCTCTTCCCCCTATGCTCTACGAGCTACGGGCGACAGGCCGAGCTTTTTATCTCCCGACTGAGTCGGGCGTAGCTTTTAAAGCGAAGCCTGAAGCTTCAACGTAGTTAGAAGCGCAGGGAGATAGGCAGACCCCCTCCCCCCACTCATTTGAATTAAAATTTTCCATTTCTTTAATCCTTTAAAAAAATTAAAAAAAGCAAAAATAAATATTGACCTTCCCCCTACAAGCTTACACAGTCTCATGCACTTGATACACCCTCGGCATGCCAAGGAGAGTTTACTGGTAAGCCCTTGTAGCTCAGTCG
>CAZEFS010000116.1:0-3747 GCA_964511545.1 uncultured Opitutales bacterium | reverse complement strand
AGGGCGACTGCTTCCTTTGAGCACAGGGCAAGGACGCTTAGCTTTTCGCCTTGGGGGGAAGCTAAAAAGACCACACTAGCGCCTAGGCCCTTGGATACTGTGCTGGCTAGGCTTCGCAGCTGCTCTGCTCCTAAGCTAGGCGTAGCACGGATGACCCACGCAAGGCCCTCGTGAGGCACTGCTGCTTGCTGTAGGCTAAGGGCTAGGCTAGAGAGCTCTTTGTGCTGATAGGACTGGACTGCTTTTTCTAAACTTTGCTTTTGCTCTAAGACTAGGCTGAGGCGCCCCTCTAGCTCTTCTATGGGGCCGTTTAGCTTTTGGGCAAGGGTTTGCAAAGGCTCCGAAGCCGCTCTTAGCTTCTATTCTTCTAACCCCGGCTGCGATAGCGCTTTCGCTGACAATATGAACCGTCCCCAGCTCGCCGGTGGACTGAACGTGCGTACCGCCGCAGAGCTCCATAGACTCGTCGCCGATTTGCACCACGCGCACAAGGGCGCCGTATTTATCGGCAAAGAAAGACAGGCAGTCCTTTGGCTTTTCATGAAAGGGGACCTCGTAGGTGCTAACGGGCCTATTGGCTAGGATGGCTGCTTGAACGAGGCTTTGGATAACAGAGAGCTGCTCAGGGCTCAGGGCTTGGAAGTGAGAAAAATCAAACCGAAAATAGTCTGGGCCGACAAAAGAGCCTGCCTGCTGGACGTGCGAGCCCAATACTTTCCGAAGGGCCCAGTGTAACAGATGGGTAGCGCTATGGTTGCGCTGGATGGCTTGGCGGCGAAGGGTGTCTACAGCTAGCTCGCAGGAGAATACTTTTCCGGACTGGAGCTCTGCCTGGATGTCTTGAATTCGCTCGGGGCTTAGGCCTTTAACGGCGTGGAGGACCGTGCCTTGTTTATCCTTGATGGTGTCTGTAATGAGAAAGCTTTCGCCAGCTATACGGACTGTACCGCTGTCTCCGACCTGGCCGCCCATTTCGGCATAAAAGGGTGTGTGGTGGGTGATGAGGTAGGTTTGATCTTCCCGAATTATACAGGCGACAATGTCTGCTTTGTAGGCTGTATCCTCTAGCTGATAGCCGCAAAAGTGTGTGGAATAGCTTTTGAGCCCCTCTTCCTGGACAGCGATGAGCGATTTTTTCTGCGAGGCACGGGCCTTTTCGCGCTGGGCCTCCATGAGCTTTTCAAAGCCAGGAATATCGAGAGTGAGGCCCTTTTCTTTAGCAATCAGGCCAGTGAGGTCCACTGGGAAACCGTAGGTATCATAGAGCTGAAACAAGAGATCGGCGGAGATCGCTTTTTGGCCAGAGGCAGTGAATTTATCGAGCAAGGCGAGCCCGCGGTCCAGCGTAGCCTCAAAAGCCTTTTCCTCACTGTGGATGACTTTTTTGATAATATTAGCCTGAGTCTTCAGCTCTGGGAAGACGGGAGACATTTTGCAAATGAGCGTCTCTGCCAGCTCTGCCAAAAAGCCACAAGGAAGCTGGAAATCTTTCCCAAATAGTACTGCACGCCTTAGGATACGGCGAAGGACGTAGTTGCGCCCTTCGTTGCCAGGTAAGATCCCATCGGCTATAGCGAAAGACAAGGTACGAATATGATCTGCTAAGATACGAAAGATACAGTCATCTTTTTCAGCCCGGGTGAGTGCAGTTCTATCTTGAGGAATGCTAGAGCGGTAGACTTTGCCGGATCTTTCACTGATGCAAGCAAAAAGTTCCTGAAATAGGTCACTCTCATAGTTGGACGGCGGGCGTGAAAAGTATTTAAATTGCTTTGTGTTTGCCAAAATACCGGCGACTCGCTCAAACCCCATGCCCGTATCCACGTGTTTTTGGGCCAGGGGCTTGAAGGTGCCGTCTCCTAGAGCGTTGAGCTGGATAAAGACGTGGTTCCAGATTTCTATACAATAGGGAGAGTCTGCATTCACTAAGCTGCCTTGGGTATTGCCCTCGGGGGTAAGGTCGACATGGATTTCGCTACAAGGGCCGCAGGGACCCGTTTCTCCCATCATCCAAAAATTATCTTTTTTCCCAAAGAAACGAATGTGCTGAGCGGGATCCATCCCTTCTCGTTTGAAAATAGCTTCCCAGATGGCGTAGGCTTCGTCGTCAAAGCTAGCGGGGTCTCCTTCTCCAGGCTTGTATACCGTGGCGTAGAGGCGGTGTTTGGGAAAATGCCATACCTTCGTCAGTAGTTCCCAGCCCCATTCTAGGGAGTCTTTCTTAAAATAGTCTCCAAAGGACCAGTTACCCAGCATTTCAAAAAACGTGTGGTGGTAGGTATCAAAACCAACGTCCTCCAGGTCGTTATGCTTGCCGCCGGCACGGATACACTTTTGGGTATTGGCAATCCGAGCGTAAGGCGAGGCGGTTTCCCCTAAAAAATGAGGAACAAAAGGATTCATCCCCGCATTGGTAAAAAGCAAATTAGGCGCAGTGGGCATCAAGGAGCTAGAAGGAACGAGAGTGTGGCCCTTTGCCTTAAAAAAATTCAGAAATGATTCCCGAAGGTGACTGCTTTTTAGCAAAGAAACAGGACTTTGGCTAGGATGCGACATAAGTGACAGCTTTTTAGATAAAAAAAATGAATTTAGAGCTTTATACTTTTTTAAAAGTATAGCAACCTGTATTTCAATTTTTATGATGCAGGATCTTCTGATTGAATGCTTCCCTTTGGGGCCCTTACCTACGAATGCGTATATATTAGCAAAGCCTAGCAGCCAGGAAGCCCTCCTCATAGACGTGCCGCCAGAGAGTGTAGGACCCCTTTTAGACTACTTAGAAAAAAAAGAACTGAGCCTGAAGGCCATCCTCATTACCCACGGGCACTGGGACCACTTTGCAGACGGAGCAGCCTTAAAAGACAAGACCAAAGCTCCCGTATATGCCCATGAAAATGACAAAATGCTCCTCGAAAACCCTCTCCTGATGAAGCCCTTTATGCCCGGGGGGATAAAGATGCAGCCGCTGGGAGTAGACGTGTGGCTAAAAGGGGGGGAGTGCTTGAGCCTTTTGGGTACCACGTGCGCTGTACGGCATGTACCAGGCCATGCGCCCGGGAATGTCCTCTTTTACTTTCAAGACTATGCCTGCGCCTTTGTAGGAGATGCCATCTTTAAGGGCAGCATTGGTCGGACAGACCTGTGGGGCGGTAATTACGAAGAACTGCTGCAGTCTATCCGTAAGCAGATCTTTACCCTGCCAGGAGAGACTAAACTTTACCCAGGGCATGGCCCGGCGACCACGGTGGATACTGAAAAGGCAAAAAACCCCTATTGCAAGGGTTAAACCTTCAGAAATTGAGCTATGCGTGTAGGAGAACCGGACTTGCAAAGCCTGTATGCCGTTTTGCCTTATGTAGGGGAAGGCTTGACAGAGGCCAGCCTGCCGCCTTCAAAAAGTATTTTAAACCGTTTACTCCTCTTAGCGGCCTTGAGTCAGCAAACAGTAAGCTTGCAGGCTCCTGCTTGGGGAGAGGACACAGATTGCATGCTGGCAGCTCTCAGAGCCTTAGGCTTTGCAGTGCAAGCAGATCCAGCTTTAGGGACTATCACTCTACAAGGACAAGGCGGTGAGATCCCAGAAGCAAGAGCGGACCTGTACTTTGAGAATGCGGGGACTGTCGCACGCTTTATGAGCGCCTTGCTTGCCTTACGCCCAGGAGGAGTATACACCCTGGATGGGAATCAGGCCATGCGAAAGCGCCCCATCGGTCACCTCTGGGAAGCCTTAAGATCCGTAGGTGCAGT
>CAZEFS010000115.1:2977-3762 GCA_964511545.1 uncultured Opitutales bacterium | reverse complement strand
CAGCAATCCTCTCCTTGCTAGATAAGGCAGAGCACCTAAAAGTAGGCAACCTATAATTCCTATGTACACAGCTATCACCAGGCCTAAACGCAATGCATAGGGCTGCATGTAGGCAGCATCTAATAACACATCTGCTGATAAAAGGCCTAAGACCGCAAAAGCACGGATCAAGAGAAAATCGGGCACATAATAGTAGGCAAGGCAGGCTAAAACCCCAAACAAGCAGGCCAAGCTGTGCCTATGGGCTCCAAAGTCTGCTTCCCCTAGGTGTAGAACCTTGTACAAAAACCAAAAACAGGCTAAGCTGTAGAAAACCAAGGTTAAAGCCTGGTTCCTAAGGTAGCTTAAAACCCATTCTGGCCTTTTTAGGAAAAAATGGAACCCTAGTCCCAAACAGATACAAGCTAAACCACCCAGTATACTGGCAAGAGCTAAAGACATACAAAAAACATTCTTAAAAGATAAACGGCTTTGTAAACACAAATTTTATAAATAGCCATAGCTTGAAGGCAAATGGAGAAGGTAGCCTCTAGGTTTTATACCTTAGGCCTCTAGGGCTAACAAAGCTTCTTTCAGCCGCTGGGGCAAGTCTCCAAACGAACCGTTTGAGAAGAAGCAAACGAGGTGAGGCTTGGTTGTTTGTTCTAGCAGGAAGGATCTTAGGCTTTCAAAAAGACCATCTACGGACAGAAAGGCATGGGCCAGCAAGCCTAAGGATTCTAGAGATTGGACAAGCAAGGGTACGTCCAAGCCCTTCAAGCTTCCTAAGCTTTGCTTTTTAGGAG
>CAZEFS010000115.1:0-2967 GCA_964511545.1 uncultured Opitutales bacterium | reverse complement strand
AACCTGATGGGCTAAAGAGAGGGCGTTTACAAAGGCCTCCTGAAAAACTGAAGACTGGGAGGTATTGCTACTGGGCTCAAAACACACACTCAGGCGATGATCCGGATAACGGGTCCTGAGGGACTTGAGGGTCTGCTCCACTGCGCTGGGATGATGACCAAAGTCTTCTATGAGGGTATAGTAGCCACTATCCAGTAAGATGTCTTGGCGACGCTTTACCCCTTGAAAGTGCCGTAGAGATGCTAGAGACAGCTGAGTAGGATCCTTATTTAGGCTTAAACCTGCAGCTAAAGCCGCCATTGCAAGATTACGTGCGTTAAAAACCCCTGGCAAAGATGATTCTACCCTTTCCCAATGCTGGCCCTGATAGATCAGGTCAAAGCTAGATAGGCCTGCAGGTGAGTCTGAAAAGTTGCGAATCTGAAGGTCATTCTTTGGGCCAAGGCCTACGCGAAGGACTGTTGTCCACCCTAAAGATAAGAGGGGCCGTATAGAGGAATCGTCGCCATTTACAAGCAGATAGCCCTTTTTCGGGATGAGGCGTGTAAAGTGCTGAAAGGTACGCTGAACATCCTGTAGGTCTCTAAAGATATCTGCATGATCAAACTCTATATTATTGATAACGCCTATGAAAGGAGCGTAATGGATGAATTTGCTCCGCTTATCAAAAAAAGCGGTATCATACTCGTCTCCTTCGATTACAAAGGGGACATCCGGGTCTCCTAGGGCAGCCCCGCTAGGAAAGTCTTTGGGTACACCGCCGATAAAATACCCCGGACTCATTCCATTATTTTTAAGTAAATAGGCTGCCAAGGTAGTCGTTGTGGTCTTCCCATGGGTACCCGTAATAACGATATTTTTACGCCCGCTTAAGACCCTTTGCCTCAAAAGCTCGGGTAAAGACAGATAAGGGAAGGCCTGGGTATTGAGTAACCATTCCATCTCAGGGTTTCCCCTGGAAATGATATTACCGACTACTACCCAATCTGGCTTTAGCCGGGCCAGGCGCTGGGCATCATAGCCATGGAAGCAAGTAATCCCAGCGGTTTCTAAGAGTGTAGACATGGGGGGATATAGAGTGCCATCGACTCCAGACACGGTGTAGCCCATCTGGCTAAAAAGTAAGGCAGCGTTTCCCATGGCTGTGCCGCCAATACCCATGAAATAAAGTGTTTGCATACTCAAAAACCTTTGAAACCTCCTACTTTAAGCCTTTTCAGAAAGCCAACGTTCACACTCTATAGCGGCCTTACAACCCATACCTGCAGCCGTAATAGCCTGACGGTAGATATGGTCTGAGCAATCTCCAGCTACAAAGACACCCTCTACTCCCGTTTGCACCTCCGAATGGCCCTGTGGCACAATGTAGCCTTGTTCATCCAGCTTTAGGCTACCTTTGAAGGCGTGGGTATTAGGAATATGCCCAATAGCGATAAATACACCCTTGCAAGCCAGGGTCTGGGATGCTGTGCCCTCTTTTAAAGAAGTCAGGCGAAGGCCCTCTACCCCATGCTCAGGGCTACCGATAATTTCTTCTACAGCTACGTTCCACACAGGCTGTATTTTAGGGTGCTTAAGGGCTCTATCTGCCATGATAGGCGAAGCGCGTAAGACGTCTCTTCGGTGCACGAGATAAACTTTAGAGCAAAAACGAGTCAGGAAGAGAGCCTCTTCACACGCAGAGTCTCCACCGCCGATGACGGCCACCACCTGGTCTTTATAGAAGGCGCCATCACAAGTCGCACAGGTAGTCACACCCTTGCCGCCATAAAACTCTTGCTCCCCTTTTACCCCTAGGAATCGGGGAGAAGCGCCTGTAGCGATAATAATGGCTTGGGCCTCATAGACACGGTCTCCAGCAAAGAGCTTTTTTACCGTATGCTGAAAGTCTACCCCTTCAATTTGGCTAGACTCAAACCGTGCCCCAAAGCGCTCTGCTTGCTGGCGCATCCTGTGTGTCAGCTCAAAGCCGTCGACTCCCTCGGGAAAGCCGGGAAAGTTCTCTACCTCAGAAGTGGTGGTTAACTGCCCACCGGGTTGTTTACCTTCAAGAACCAGGGGCTTAAGGTTGGCCCTTGCGGTATAAATGGCAGCTGTAAGGCCTGCACAGCCGGTTCCGATAATGATGACATTTTCTAAACTCATACGTGTTAGGCAGACAGGGTGTCAGGCAAAGCGGATAAAGTCAAACCTCTGTTTTTTGCCTCCTGCCTCCCTACGCTCCTAACTACGCTGAAGCTTCGTTAGGCAAGAAAGCTTCCCCCTACGCTCTCCGAGCTACGGAGGACAGGCAGGCTATGCTCGGTGAGCTTCACCTGACACGTCGGGAGATAAAGATGCTAGGGCGTAATGTTAGCTCTTACTTCGCTTCAGGGGGGCCTGTCGGGCGTAGCTCATAGAGCGAAGTCTGAAGGATGGTCAGTAGAGGATTTCTTCTTTTCAAAGAGGGGGGAGGGGGGTTTAAGGTAAACCCTGTTCATCTTTTTTGATACTAAAAACTCTTTATAGACTGAAGTTTGTGAAACTGAGCTAAACCTACCAGGGGGGCCTGTTGGGCATAGCTCATAGAACGTAGCCTGAAGCTCAAGGAGCCATAAGGGGAAGGATTCTGATCTTATTTTTGACGAACTTAAGGCACAAAAGACAAGGGTTTCGCAAGTGGTCTATTGAAGCTTTGGCGTAATTGCATTTGCATTTGCCATCCCCCAATACGCTTTCTTCTTTCTTTTTAAAAGTGGTGAGAACATCTTTTTGAAAAAGAGCTTGCAAAAACTGAGAAGGTTGATTTAGATATGAAAGAATAAAAATAAATTATAGGTTCCGGTATATAAAAGTTGACCCAAAAAGTCAAGCCTAAAATTTCAAAAAAATGAGGCTTCATTAGACCTCTTGTGGACCTACGTATGATCTTGCTTGGCCTTTCGCCTTCGCTTTTCAAGTTACGGCGTAAGTTTAGCTCTAAGCTCG
>CAZEFS010000114.1:0-3805 GCA_964511545.1 uncultured Opitutales bacterium | reverse complement strand
GGGGAAGAAGTGAGCATGACAGAATTCCTGTATCCGCTCATGGTTGGTTACGACTCGGTGATGCTGGACGTGGATTGCGAAATTGGAGGCAATGACCAGCTCTTTAACCTACTGATGGGCCGTATCCTTCAAAAAGAATATGGCCAAAAAGAGCAAGCCGTTCTGTGTATGCCCTTGCTTGTGGGGCTAGATGGCGTTCGCAAGATGTCTAAAAGCTATGACAATTACATTGCTCTGAATGAAGACGCTAAAAGCATGTTTGGGAAAATCATGTCCATTAGCGACGAAACGATGTGGACATATTACCAGCTCTTACTTCTAACGGATGAAGCAGAGCTAAACGTCCTAAAGCAAGAGCACCCCATGCAAGCGAAAAAGCAACTGGCTGTCACTTTGATTGAAGAATTTCACGGTCTAGATGCTGCCCAGTACGAGCTAGCTCAATTCGAGAAAGTATTCTCAAATAAAGAACTGCCTGAAACCATGCCTACTTTTAGCTGGAAAAGCCTTTCATCTGAGACCTCAGCCAGTATTTTAGATCTTTTAAGCGCCGCTCAGGCCGTGGCTAGCAAGAAGGAGCTCAAGCGTCTGATAGAGCAGGGGGGGCTAAAACTAAATCAAGAAAAAACCCTAGATCCCCTCCTAAGACTTAAAAAACCCTCTCAGGAGCAACCCTATATCTTTCAATTGGGTAAACGGCAATTTATAAAGATCGTCTAAGAGAAAAACTCCAGCAAACTTCCTTTTTTTAGACGGCTTCAGTCTTGCTAGAGTCCATATTCAGTCCTGAAGCAAAAAAGAGCTTGCTTTCAAAATAAATTTACATAGCTTACACCCAAAAAGCATTCTTACCACTTTACAATTCTTCCATGAAGCAGAAAACACTATCCGTTACACTCAGGGCTGAGCACGGCCGCGGGCCTGTCCGCCGGCTACGCAACGCAAAAAACATCCCCGCCATTGTCTACGGAGGAGAAACCGCCCCACGCTCCATCACCCTCAAGGAGGCAGACTTTCGCATACTGATGCGCTCACTCAGTGGTTCTGCTGCTATCATTCAACTAGAAGGTCTAGGCGATGATACCGTGCTATCTATCATTAAAGCTATCGTTCGTAACCCCCGCACTGACCGGGTGGACCACGTGGATTTTCTTGAAGTTTCCGCCAAAAAGCCCATGCAGACGACTGTCCCTGTCCAGCTCAAGGGGGAAGCCCATGGGGTCAAGAGTGAGAATGGTATTATAGACTGGGTCTCCCACCAAATATCCATTAGCTGCCTTCCAAAAGATCTTCCCGAGCACCTCGAGGTAGACATTACGCATCTACGTCTCAATCAATCTATCCATATCAACGACTTGCCTAGCATCCCTGGTATTAGCTTTGAAGGAAATAAGGACCAAGTCATCGTGTCTTGTGTAGAACAACAAGCTGCTGAGGAAGCTCCTAGCACAACTGCAGCTCCTGCTGCCTCACCAGTGGCCCCTGCTAAAGCTTCCAAATAAGTGGCTCAAGTGGCTTTAAATGAACTTGATCCCCGGGCCTAAATTCATTGTTTAACGCTTAGGAGCCGTTCCTTAAAACGCTGAAGCATATGAAGGCGAGGCATTTTAGTCCCTTATTAGAGCTCCTCTGTCCTTTGCTTGAGCATCTCATTAAAGATTTCCCAAGCCTGGTCTGGTCCCGGCAAGGTATCCACAGGGCTGGTTTTACCTAAGACTCTATGAGTAGCTGGGTAGCTCCACAGGCGTGCATGGGCCCTTGCGTCTTGAAAGGCACTTCCCAGAAGCACAAGAGTTCTTTTCTGAAAGGCTGCCCCTACATGCATCATGAGGCTAGAGTTGCAGATAATGCAGTCTGCCTGCTTGGCTAGAGCGAGAGATGCCCGAAGGCTATCACAGCCAATTCTATCTTGCACCCAAGGACAGCACACTCTTAGCGCTTCGCCCAATACTTTTTCTTCACCAGAGCCTGTAAGGATAACCGTTGCATCTAGTTCCTGCCCTATCCGCTTTAAGAGCGCCTGAAAGTAGTCTAAAGGCCAGCATTTTTCACGCAGTCCCCCTCCTGGGGCAAACATTATTCTTAGCTTTCGCTTTTCATTGGCATAGTGTAGCCACTGGTGTTCTGCTGCTTGGATTTCTTGTGGGGTGAGATAGAGTTGGGGCCTAGGGGCTACTCCGGGGTTTTCCCTGCCTAAAAGTTGTAAAAACTTTAGGGCAAAAGCGCTGACATGCTCATCAGGGTCAAAATCTAGGTAGGTTTGGCAAGCACTATGGCCTCCTGCATAGCCCCTTACACCCAAGCGGTAGGGTATCTTCGCTTGCAGGAGAAGGAAGGCGCCCTGAGGGCTACCCAGCACATCAATCCCTATATCTGCCCTCAAGGCTCGTAATTGCTTCACTTGGGGGGACCTTAGGCTATACCACAATCCTTCTAGGAATGTTCGTAAATGCCCTCTCCCAGGCTTTGTAAGGGCCTTATTATGCCAAGGGGCATCTAGGCACAGGATGTCATCTACATACGGATTATGCTCTAGCAAAGGGAGGTTCCAAGAGCCTGTGCCTACTAGCAGTTTAGTTTTAGGAAAAGCTTTTTTCAAGCCCTCAAAAAGAGGAGTAGTGGTCAAAAGATCTCCCCTATCATTGTTTCGGAGAACAAAAATACGTTTAGGATGGGGTGCAAAAACCTGTACATTAGGCGCAAAAACCTTTGCATAAGCGGCTAAGAGGATATCTATACAGTGTTTTTTTAGGCTAGGCGCGTATGTAGACTTCTTTCGGACCTGCGTCTTTTGCTCCCTGGGTTCGTCAAAAATGCATTCAGGCTTCGCTCGGTGAGCTACGCCCGACAGGTCAGAATCCTTTGTTACGCTTTCTGTACACTCCTCCCTAGGCTCTACTAGCTCCGGAAAGCAGGCCGGTTCTTCATTTATTTTTTCCTGCCCAGAAAACAAAATACGCAGGTCCGAAAGAAGTCTAGTCATGGCAGGAGGTGGCAGAAATTATACCTATAACTAGAAAGCCATGTAGCACATGCTCTTAGCGACTTCCTGGGCCACTTCTTCCGAGCTGAGGGCCTTTAAGAGTTCTAAGCCAAACGGTAGAGCCGCTCCTGGGCCATTGGCGGTTATGAGGTTTTTATCTACAATCACAGGACTGCCCAGATGAATATGCTTTAGGGTATGGGCTACACTAAAGTGTGCGGTATACTTTCTTCCCTCTAAAAGCCCTCCCCTATAAAGGACTAAGGGAGCCCCACAAATGGCACCTAGGGTCTTTTCTTGTTCATCAAATGCTTTCACTAAAGACAATACGGCTTGGCTCTCTAAGAGCATCTGCATTCCGGGCCCCCCAGGCAAAACTAGGCCATCAAAGGACGGCTCCAGCACTTCTTCAAGAAAGCAATCCACCTTCAATTCTAGCTGATGCTTACCTTTTAGTAGGAGGGTTTGTGCCCCTACAGCTGCTAAAATCACCTTGATGTTTCCCCGGCGTAGGACGTCCACCGGAGTCACCACTTCTATCTCTTCAAATCCTGGGGGTACTAAGACTAAACAACGCTTCTGCATAAGAGAGGGTAAGGCTTATGATTTATGGGTAAAAGCATGGCAAAGGGCAGCAGCTGCCGCATCACCTTCATCTAGGCTAAAATTAAAAGGGATTTTCAGAATCTGTGCAACCGTTTTCGCTACCTGCTCTTTACTGGCTCTACCAAAGCCGGTGAGCGCCTGTTTGATCCTCAAGGGAGGGTACTCAAAAACCGGTAGGCCCTGCAAGGCCGCAGTGGCGATAATGGCCCCCCGTAC
>CAZEFS010000113.1:0-3929 GCA_964511545.1 uncultured Opitutales bacterium | reverse complement strand
AGGGAGACGGGCGGCAGGCCCCCCTACGCGAAATTCATAAAATGTTTGCTGTCTTGTACATTCCCTAAGCTACGGGCGGCAGGCCAATCAAGATCATACGCAGGTCCGCAAGAGGTCTAATAACCATGTAACTGTTTTGCACTGACTCATCTAAAAGTAAAGAGAAGTAGCCGGATCCTCTCCTTCGTCTTTACTTAGGAAACGCTCTTAACGGTATTAAGCTCCAGGCTGTAGCTCTTCAAGCTTGATAACCGGAGCTTCCGTCAGGTCATCAAAAATGGTTTCATCTTCTTCCTTCTCTAAAGAAGGGCTCAAAAGATTAGATGGAGCGCTATCTACAGTAAAGGGCCTAGTAGCAGGGGCAAGTGCGTCACCTGTAGTGGGTAAAGAAGCGGATACAGCCCAATCCCCTTTAGACTCTGCAGGGTTTTGAGTACCTGTGGCAAGGAAAGGAAGATCTGCCGCTTTAGAGTCATCTCCACGTATTTTTAGCTTTTGGCCTGCACGGAGTGCTTTAGGATCCTGTATATGATTAAGATCCATGAGAGACTTCATTGAGACTTTTTGCGTCTGAGCAATGCCAGACAGCGTATCTCCTGGCTTTACAATATAGGTACTACCGGGCCAGTCAGGGGAGCCAGACTTGGATTTTTCTTGAGAAGAACCAGTTCTGACGCTTCGCAAGCGCTCTTGCGTACCCTTAGGCAAGCTTAACTTCTGCCCTACATAGAGGGTGTCTTTTGAGAGGCTATTGAGGGCCTTTAGCTCCGCCACCGTTACCTTGGCTGCCAAGCTAAGAGCTGAAAGGGTGTCGCCTGCTTGTACAATATAGCTTTCTGTTTCCTGGTGGGCTAAGGTAGTATTTTGAGAGGGTAGGGGGCTTTTTACGGATGGGATCAGCAAGTTTTGACCAATTTTTAAAACGCTATCTTTTTGAAGGCCATTGTAAGTGAGTAAGTCTTCGAGCAAAACACCATGTCTTTTGGCAATCGTCCAAAGGTTATCCCCTTTTTTAACTGAATATTTAGCTGGTATGCTAGATTCTGTATAGGCTGCTTCTGGGGTTTTTTCTTGGATGGGTGTAGGCATCATCTCTGATAAGGAGTGAGCCTCCAAAGACGGCTTTTCTGTGTCAGTAATAGTGATTGCATCTAGTTTTTTAGCCTCTAAGCGTGGTTTCCCACTTGCGGCAAAACGAGGCCTTGTTTCTAGGCTGCTTGGCTCTATTTCAGGCCTGTTCCACAGCGCATCAGGATGACTTGTGGCTGGCTCTTTACCGTGATGGGTGGTACAAGCTGTGTTGAAGCTAGCACAGCTCAGTAAAAAGCAAAAGAAAAATGGAGAATGAGGCTTGATGGAATTCATACTCAGTACAATACGTAATAAAAAATAAGTTTTAAAGCTTAGAAATCTTTATTTGGAGGAAGAAAATAGTTTTAAAATAATTTTTTGATCATTGCATCAATCCAGTCATTGATGGCAATCAGCCCCTTCCAAATCCAATCTAGGAAGTCCGCTAGGGCATTCAGCGCTCGTACCCAGAAAAATTCTTCTGGATTTTCCGTTTTTACTTTCGGAGTGGCCTTTACTGTTGGGGTGGTTTCTATTGCTGGAGTGGTTTCTACTGTTGGCGTGGCATCTACTGCTGGGACGGCTTTTACTGTCGGAGTGGCTTCTATTGCTGGAGTGAGTGCTACTGCTGGGGTGGTCTCTGCTACTGGGGTCCCTTCTACTGTTGGGGTGGTTTCTGCTGTCGGCGTAGCTTCTATTGCTGGAGTGATTTCTACTGTTGGGGTGGCTTCTACTACTGGCGTAGCTTCTGCTGTTGGAGTGATTTCTACTGTTGGGGTGGCTTCTACTACTGGCGTAGCTTCTACTGTTGGGGTGGCTTCTGCTGTTGGGGGACACAAGGAAGCAGTAGTACAAGCCGCATTAGATATGCAGCCAGTGAATAAAAGTAAGGCAAAAAGGCGAGAGAAGGTTATTTTAAGACGCATACTGGGTTTGTAAAAACTAATTGATTGAAAAAGAATATAGATTGCATCTAAACTGAAGTACTCTAAAAAATCAATCCTCAAAATAGCTGCTGCTTTTTCTTTTATCTCAAGACCAAACGTGTTAGGATAGAAACCATGTATCGTTTTATAATCAGCTGTATACGGCCCTTACGGTTTTGGTTTTTAGGCTTAGGAGGCATAGCTTGTATAGGGGCGGTGCATGCGAATGTGCTACCCTATTTACTAAAACGTATTCTCAATACGCTCGGTTCTATCCATAGGATTGAGGCTGGTTCTGCGCTTTTATTTCCCATTCTTGCTTATTTAGGGTCAGGCCTGTTTGTGAGTTTAAGCTTTCGGTGTCATGACTATATATGGCTTAAGCTTGGCCCACTTTTAAAGCAAGGGATAGCAGATAGGCTAATGTCGCATATGATGTTGCATTCGCAATCTTTTTACCAGGATCATCTATCGGGAGACCTTTCTCATAAGGTAAAGGGTGTGATGAAGGGCCTGCCAGATCTGTTGAAGTTGAGTATTGATTCTTTTTTGCGAAACACTTTGATTATCCTTGGTGCT
Organism: uncultured Opitutales bacterium; assembly: GCA_964511545.1. Lineage (GTDB taxonomy): Bacteria > Verrucomicrobiota > Verrucomicrobiia > Opitutales > CAZEFS01 > CAZEFS01. The sequence goes on along the minus strand of CAZEFS010000113.1, from coordinate 1,353 downwards.
AGCTGGAGCTTGGCCCAGCTCCATCCTAGCTTTAGCCTAGCCTTAGGGGTGTGGACTATTTGTTTTTTACTAGGGTCTATCCTTTTTCTAAAGCGGGGAAAAGCGCTGAGTGTAGAAGCTTCCAGTCGTCTTTCAGCTGTTTTTGGTCATATAGGAGATATTATTAGTGGTATGATAAACGTAACGCTCTTTGCCAATCAACGCTATGAGGCGCAGAGCTTAGCCAAAGGATTAGAGGCGTGCGCCATACAAGAAAGAAAGAGAGACTGGTTTTTCTTAAAGCTCTATCTCTTTCAAGGCCTATCCTTTGTGGCGTATCAGGCTATCTGTTTTACCTTGTTAGTTCAAGGCTTTAAAGCTGGTTCAATTACAGCAGGAGACTTTGGGCTCCTAGCCATGCTGAATATTTCTATTGTAAATTTTTTGTGGAAACTGTCGGATGATATTGGCGTATTCGTCCGTACCCTGGGCGAAGTCAATCAGGGCCTAAGCCTAATTTTAGAGCCAGCAGAAGTGAAAGACATCCCTGCAGCCCCTAGCTTAGTTATCAGTAAAGGAGAGCTACGATTTGAGTCTATTCGCTTCAGCTATGCTGGACAACCCTCTTTATTTCACCAGCTTTCTCTTCACATCCCTGCAGGACAAAAGGTAGGACTAGTCGGCTATTCTGGGAGTGGTAAGTCGAGCTTGCTGAAGCTTCTGCTTCGTTTTTATGAGCCTCAAGGCGGGCGTATTCTGATTGATGGGCAGGATATTAGCAAGGTTAGTCAAACTAGCCTTCGCCAGCAGATCAGCATCATTCCGCAAGAGCCTGTACTCTTTCACCGCACGATAGCAGATAATATCCGTTATGGAAAATTAGAAGCCACAGCAGCAGACCTCATCCACGCTGCCCAGGAAGCGCACGCTCATACCTTTATAGAGAAAATGCCCCAAGGCTACCAGTCTTTAGTCGGAGAGAGGGGTGTGAAGCTCTCGGGTGGGGAAAAGCAGCGCCTAGCCTTGGCTAGAGCCTTGCTGAAAAATGCCCCCCTTCTGATTTTGGACGAGGCTACCTCTTCTGTGGATTCGGAAACGGAAGAATTGATCCAGGAATCCATCGAAAAAATGATGCAGGGCAGAACCTCCATCGTGATCGCACACCGCCTTTCTACCATCCAGAAAGCAGACCAAATCTTGGTGCTAAACAAGGGCGAAATTGTGGAACGCGGTACCCACGATTCCTTACTGGAGCAGGGAGGCTACTACACCCAACTGCATCAAATGCAACGAAAAATGGCCACGCTTTAATTCCGTTTTGGCAATGCGACTACTTGTAACCGCACTCCTCCTCCTACTTCCGATTTTGGGACA
>CAZEFS010000112.1:0-3933 GCA_964511545.1 uncultured Opitutales bacterium | reverse complement strand
CTAGGTTCCAGGCATCAGGTTATTTCCACTGGCACTACTGTACCTGCTGGGATTGACCTGTGGTCTTGTATAGCAGTGTCTCAAGGGACTTTTACACCGATTTCCCTCGCTAACTAGCCTCTTTTACACTACCTGACAAAAAAATGGGGCAAGCTTATAGCTCGCCCCATTGTAGCATCTGTTCTTAAACAAAAATCCTTAAATCAATAGCAGACTCTAAAGATATTTGAGCTAAATGATCATTTGCAGAGTCATTCTCAGTTTGGCAATCCACACAGCAAATATTGAGCATACGGTTAAAACAGGTAAAGGCTTTTTGAACTTGGGAAAGAACGGTACTTTCCAGGTCAATATTCTGAAAAGGACTACAAGCAGGAATGAAGGAGGCCCAACTTATTGAACCGTCAGCAGGTACTTCAGGCCTAAGCTCTGAAGAAAGAGGGGGTGTTTCTGAAACGAGGAAAACCATAGGAGACGTGATACGATTCATACACAGAGGGCCTATTCAAAAGGCGTGAATATTAGACCTTGATACTAAAGCACTCACTAAATTCATGCTAGAAAAAAACTAATAAAGGCCTTTCCTTTCCTCAATACCTGCTAATTTCAAAAGAGCTTGCTTTAGCTTAGGATCCCTAACATTTTTAAGAATATAATTTCGGTATTCATAAAAGTCTTCTCGCTTGATAAAATAACCCAAAAAAGTGATAGCTTTCTCATTTTTTGAAAAAGACAACTCGAGTGCAGCTGCCACTCGAATTACATAGGGTAGACCCCTGTACTGGGCTATACAAAGCAAACTATCTTCTCCTTCTTGTTCTTTTATGAGAAAATGGGTATAAGCCCTACAAACTTTCATAGAAATAGGCCCTTTAACAGCCTGCATACTTACAGCCAAAAAATCCTCTAGTGCAGGATACTTTTCCCGTAAGTATGCTAAATAGGCCTCTATTTTTGAACCCTCTGGGAAGTTTTTGCTTCTGAGAAAAAAGAAAATCTGTTCTAAAGCAATACGAGGCAGCTGTTGAGGTGCACGCTCTTTCAAATCTGTCTCTACTGCAGCGTTCAGCCTTAAGCCTCTAGTCAGGTCCAAGATGGCTTCTAGTCGTTGCTTTAAGGCATCATCCTCTAAGGGAAGAACCGCCCCAGAAGAGGATAAAACCGGGAAAGAGAGCTGATGATCAGAAAATCCAGATACAGGTAAGATAGGGGAATGGGACATAAAAAACAGATGGAGGTAGAGGCGGCACAAAAGTCCGCCACAAAAATCTGCTAAAAACCACTAAGAGCCAAACACTCTCTTGCTTTCCAGAGCCCTGCTTACGCTATACTAAGTTTTGGGAGCCAATTCTGGAGAAAGCTTAAAGAATCCGGCCTGCTTTAAAATTTTAAGGTTTGCCTCTAGCTGATTTGCGAGTTTTGAAAGCTCTGTCTGCCAGGTTTTAATCTTATTGCGGGAGCATTCTACACGTTCAGCTAATAGAGCCTGGAGCTGTTCGCTGTATTCTCCTAGTTTGGAATAAGCTTCACCGACTGCAGCGAGAGCATTTTTGGGCATGTCTTCTGCGGGCTGAAGGCTAGAAGCGCTCTTTTCTACAGCTTGGCTTGCACGAAAACGTAGCTCATTCACCTCAGCAAGGAGGATCTTTTCAGCAGGCACACGCCTGAGCTGGCTTGCAAGACCCAGTTTACTCAGGAGCCAGATGGTCCACTTTGTGGGGTCAAACTGCCAGGGCTTTACGCCGTTACGATAGTCATGCTGAAACTCATGGTGGTAATTGTGGTAGCCTTCACCAAAAGTAAAGAAGGCCATAAGAGAGCTATCTCTAGCACTACACTTGCTAGAGTAAGGACGCTTTCCGACGCAGTGGCAGAGAGAGTTGATAAAAAACGTCATATGCTGTACAAACACAAGGCGAGCTATACCCGGAATAAGAAAGCCTCCAAGTGCGCCCACAGCACCGTTATGGAGGTATCCTATAATAGTTGGAACTACAAAGCCTACCAAGAAACCTATCCAGTGGCAATACTGGTGCTGCCACATGACAAATTTGTCTTTACGGAGATCGGCCACATTGGTACGAGGATGTTCAGGCCTTAGCTTAAAAAGGAGCCAGCCAATATGGGCGTGGAAAAAGCCTTTATTGATGTTATAAGGATCATCGTCTTCATCTACGTGCTTATGGTGATCCCTGTGGTCTGAAGCCCAGTCGAGAATAGAATTCTCAAAGGCCGCTGCTCCAAACAGCACAACAAAGAGCTTTACAGGCCATCTTGCTTTAAAAGCTAGATGCGAAAACAGCCGGTGGTAGCCTAAGGTAATGCTGAGGCCCGTCGCGATAAAATAAAGTAAAAAGCACTTAAACAGAAATGCGTCCAAACCAAAATAACACAGGTAAACTGGCACCCCCGTAATGGCCAGGAGTGCTGTGCTGATCAGAAAAGTACTGGTTACCCAGTTGATCCTGTCGGTAGGTATAATATGCTGCATAACCCCAAAGATTAGGAGGTATAATTTAAATATTCAAGCTTTATTCTCTGCTCCTGTAGGCGAAGACAGAAAGAAAAAACTTGTTTTTTCACGAAGTGGCTGAAATAAAGCGATTTATATAGCTCTCCTCTGCAAAGTAACACCTTCGCAGCCCCAAAACTCCTTTTCTTAGCTCCGTTTTCTATTGCATTAGAGCTATTTTTTTAAAAAATGGCTGAGTATATTTTTTTAAAAATCCTTTTCAACAAGAGCCTTTATAAAAATGCTAACGACACTGTATACCTATGTGTGGCCTATATTTTTGATTATCTTCTTCTTTGGAGGGTCTATTTTTGTGCATGAGTATGGGCATTTTTTGGCAGCTAGAAAGCGTGGGTTAAAAGTAGAGCGCTTTTCTATTGGTTTTGGCCCAAAAATATGCTCTTGGGTAAAAGATGGCGTAGAGTATCGCCTTTCGCTCCTACCTTTAGGGGGATATGTCGCCCTTCCCCAGTTAGGCAGCATGGAAGGCATTGAAGGGACATACAAGGGGGCCCCACTGCCGCCTATTTCCTACTTAGATAAGGTGATTGTGATCAGCATGGGAGCTATTTTTAATGTGATCTTTGCCTTTGTTTTAGCTACTATACTGTGGATCACAGGCATACCGACAGCTCCTCAGGAAAAAACCACCACTATAGGCTATGTAGCATCCCAAGTATGTATCAACAAAGACACTCTGACTGAGGGCCCCGCTTATAAGGCTGGCTTAAAACCTGGAGATGAGGTCCTAGCTGTCGATGGTAAGCCAGTGGATAGCTTCTCTGATATACGAAAATATATTGCCCTAGGGGCTGGGCGCACCCAAGACCATAGCCCCCAGGCTACAGTGCGTATCCTTCGAGAGGGCCAGGAGCAGACTGTCATCCTAGAACCTGCCTTGTGTGAAATGAATAGCGCCTCGCAAGACCGTATACGCCTTTTAGGTATAGAGCCTGCAGCAAAGCTCAAGATAGGGGCTGTTCTACCAGGCTCACCGGCTCAACGCAGTGGTCTAAAGACTAGAGACACCCTTTTAAGAGCTAATGGAGAGCCCTTATATGCTTTGCATAGCTTGGCGGATCTGCTTCAGCAAGAGCCTGAAACCCCTGTAAAACTAGAAGTACTGAGGGAGCATTCTAAGCTTATCCTAGACCTCGTTCCGCAGCTTGTTCCCTATACAAAACCTCTTTTATGTTTAGAAACAGATGAGGGAGAAAGTTTAAGTTTTTTACCTTATACCGATGCCGCTTCTTCTAATGAGCCCTTGTCTAGCCTGCTATCTAGCGTAAGCCTGATGGTATATGAAGCGAGTGAGGGTTTAAAACCTATCCAAACGGGTGATAGCTTATTATCCATAAATGGTAAAGCTATCCGATCTTTTTTAGCGCTAGAAGCGGCCATAACTTCCCTTGCGCCTGGAG
>CAZEFS010000111.1:0-3981 GCA_964511545.1 uncultured Opitutales bacterium | reverse complement strand
TCCGGGCTAGGCTCTACACAGATCTTTTCTACCCGGACGCGTTTACGGAGGTCCACTCCATTTTTGCTGAGCTCTTCGGTCATTTTCTGAATCAGCGTGTCTGTTCCTCCCTGGAAGATGAAGACCCCCTTGTTCATAAAGTTTGAAAAGACGATCCCGTAGCTGATCGCAGGGTCGTCTAGGGTAGAGCCATTGGCGTAGGCAATAGGCTCTAGAAGCAGGCGGTGAATATCTGGTCTATTGGGAAAGAAAGACTCAAACAAATCTCGTGTCGTACGCGTATTCGCATCATAAAAGTTCATGGATTTTAGGTGCTCGTAGAAGGCCTCTACGGTAGTCTCACTAACGCCAAATTTCTCTACTAATATACGCGTAAAGTCTCGTTCATCAAAGGTCGTTTCCACATCAAACTGAGGGTTGATGAAGCGTACGTGCCTCAGTTGTACGATCGAATCTGCGATCGTTTTCGTCCAGTACTTGCGGCAGGATTTTACCATCCCATACGGAAAGCCATGCAAGGAAATATCAAAAATATGGCCGCGCTTACGCGTAAACCACGTGGCTAGGCCGCCAAATTGGTAGTGATGCTCTAGGAGGAGGACAGACTTTCCCTGTTTGGCTAGGGCGTTAGCGGCTGTCAGGCCTCCTAGGCCACTGCCAATAACGATAAGATCATAATAGGGCTTGGTATCTTTTAAAAAGTCTCTGGCCATGGTAAATGGATCTAAGTCTAAGCCGTAAGAGAAGCTAGCTCAGGAGCTTGAGACTCTTCTTCTAGGGCTAGGCAATGAATATCTGCAAAAATATCGGCTTGAGACAAGGCTAATTTTTTGAGCCGGCAGAGCTCTAAGACCGCAAGGAAGGTGGCAATCAGGCCATTCAAGCTAATTTTTTCGGGAAGGCAGTCTGTAAATACAAAATGTTTTTTTATCTTTATATAGTCCAAAACATGCTCCATTCTGTCCGCTACGGTGATGGGGTCTGCTTCTAGGGTGCCATAGTGCATCCTATCTGCTAAGCGCCGCAAGATTTGGTTAAATAGGCCCCACAGTTCTAGCGTATTTAGTTTTTTTAGGGGTCTTTCTTCTAAAAGATAGGCTTTTTCTTCGCAGATACGGGGGATGAAGCCTGATTTTTGGACGATAACTTGTTCTAGCGTTACGGACAGATCTTTATACTTTTTGTAGGCTAAGAGCTGCTCTACGAGCTCCCAGCGAGGGTCTAACGCGTCTTCGGCTGGGCCGTCGGGAGGGGGTTCTTTGGTTTGGGGCAAGAGCATCCGGCTCTTGATATACATGAGCGTACTGGCCATGAGGAAAAACTCCCCTGCTAGGCCCAGGTCTTTTTGCTCCATGGAGTAGAGGATACCTAGGTACTGCTTGGTGATGCTTTCTATTGGAATGTCATAGATATCGATTTCATTTTTGCGAATGAGAAACAAAAGCAAATCCAGCGGGCCTTCGAAATTCGCTAGGTGTACGGCTCTATCCAGATGGGGCAGCAGAGCATCTTCAAGGACTGGAGCTAGCGCACTTTCCTTGTTAATGGGTTGCATACGGTAATCAGTCATTGTCTAGCGCAGTTCAGGCCTTTCTGATTTAAATCGGATGCCATTGAAGGACGACGGTATACGACTCTTTGTTATCTAATTTCGTATGCTTTTTAAAGCCTATGGTGTAGAGGAGGTCCCAGTTGTGTCCGAGGCGGGTCTTAAACTGGTAGGTTTGGCTAGGAGAGCGTTCAAAGTGCTGGTCTATGCTTAAATTTACAATCGCGGTATGGCGAGAAGTAAAGTTGTACACCAAAGAAGCGGTATATTGCAGGCTGGAGCCTTTATAGTAATTAGAGCCCAGGGTAAAAGACCATTCGTTAACGTTTTTAATCGTGCAGGAGGCATTGCACTCTTGGGTGTTAAAGCGATAGGGGTCTAGCCTGTCGTAGAGGCTAAAGCTCAGCCAGTAGGCAGGGGTAAAGGAAAACTTTAGGTGTGTATCGGCCCAGGCCCGCTTGCCTGGTTCTGGCTTCAGGCGTAGGTCCTGGAAAATATTGCATTCACTCAGCGTTTTAGACCCATAGTCTCCGCTCTTGGTCTGCAAGAGGTTATTGAGGCCTAGGCGCAGGATGTGGCGGCTTTGGGCAGTTTCTACCTTGCGTTGGTCAACGATTTCTAGGGGGTCTAGATGGTTGGTAATCAGCGTCCTATCTATGCTTGCTAGCTCTGGGTTGCCATGCGTACGCACCGGCAGCATACGGTACTGAAAGACGGGCTTGCAAATATGCCGCAGGCGCTGGATTTCCCACACGGGGTTTTCATAGGCCCATTCGTTATAGGCTTTCAGTTCCATATCTAGGCCCACTTCGCCGCCGACCCACGTGCAGGTTTGCTCCTGGGGGTTTCCAGGGTCTTTGCTGCTGCAGCTTCCATAGTGAATCACCCTTAGCCCTGCCTGGGGGACGAGGGTGATCCACGTATCCAGCGGTATAGGCTTACTGAGGCCATAGTAGCCGTCTAGCCTGTAGACATGGCGGGTGGGGTTATCGGTGAGTTTCTTCTCAAAAATATTCCCTAGGCCTAGCTTGGCCTCTTGGTAGACAGTAGACCGTCCTATACGCTGTGGAAAAGCGTGAAACTGTAGCTCTGGCAGGCGCTGCTGGACTAGAAGAAAGTTATTGGGTTTTACCCGTGTAAAGGCAGATAGGCTATAATCGTTCCCCAGGTAAACCGCCTCTACAAAGCTATCGGGTGCTTGGTTGCTACTATAGAGCTGGGGGCGGGTTTGGCGGAGGATTTCAGGGTCGCTCCAGTAGCTAAACTTGGTGGTGATCTTAAAGCGCTTGTGTGCCGAGTATTTCCCTCGAAATTCGCTCATAAAGCGAGACTTCGGGATGTTTCGCCCTAAAAAGTCTTTTCCTCTATCGATTCGCCTATCATAGAGGTGCCCGGCCCTAAGGGAGTGTTCTAGCTTGCCTCCCCCCGGCTCGGAGTAAAAGTCGTAGGTGGGCCCTGCAAAGATGCCGCTGGTATCGTAGCCATCGAGCAAAAGGCCCAGGCGTTTGAGCTTGGAGTCTGTCGGCCTATAGGCCGTTTCAGTCCTAAAGTGGGTGCCCAGGGTGCCTGTGCCATATTCTTGAGTAAATTCAAAGGGATAATCCTTGATCACCAGCTTTGGGATATAAAAAATGGGGAACTTGCCTATGGCTAAGAAATTGTACTTGCCCACCATCCTTTCACCCGGCACTCCATCTAGATAGCGAGAGTGGATGTTAAAGCAAAAAGGATCAGGCGTACCCATATAGAGGGTACTGTCTTCGAGGTGGAGGGTCTTGCCTTGGCTATGCAGCTTCGGCGCTGTCATATAAAAGGGGGGATTGCCTAAGACAACCGGGGAGGCATCGAGGGTCTCATTTTGTAGGTCATACCGGCCTTTGTCTGCTAGAGCGCGAAAGCCAGGGGTGTTGATGTAAACAGACCCTTCTGCTAGGGCAAGGCCCGTGTCTTCAAACAAGTAGAGCTCATCCGCGCCTAGAAAGTGGTCCTTGTACTTCAGCGTAGCTCCCCCCCGGGCCCTTAGAGCCTTCTTTCCTTCATCAAACACAAGGGGCTCATCCGCGCTGATTTCCGGGAAGTCACCTGCTCCAAAAAGGCTTAAGGTCAAGCCTAGCAAGATACAAACTCCCGCTAGCTTTATAGAGATTGTATTGGACTTAGAGAATAAAGACATAAATAAAAACGTCACAAAACAGAGGCCTTAGGCACTTTCAAAGACCTATGTCTTTATACACTTATAAGGATAAAAAAAAGCCTAAAGTTTGAGATACCTGCTTTCCAAATGGGTCTCCTATAAAACTTTACTCCCTCCCCCTAAAAGCTCCGCCTAGCATCTATAGCGCTCTTAAGAGTGGGGCTATCGGTATAGTTGAGGCTGCTGCCTGTGGGCAGGCCAAAACCAATCCGGGAGATCACAAGGCCCGGAAAAGCCT
>CAZEFS010000110.1:0-4025 GCA_964511545.1 uncultured Opitutales bacterium | reverse complement strand
ACACCTGGTATATTGGCGGAGTATTTGCAAACACGCTGCAGTGGAATCCTCCTCTTTTAGTCCTCCTGAGTCTCTTTCAGGTACTGCTCTTGTTCTTAGAAAAAGATAAGCCCTATCGGCTGAATAGTTTTCTTTGCTCATTTTTAGGCTTTCTTCTGTATGTGGGGATAAATGCATATTTTATAAGCCCTGTTCCTACGCTAGCCAAACGAGAAGGTTTGTTTTTGTGCCAAGTTTTTCTTGCATCTCAGCTGATATACAGTCTATGGGATAGTCTTGTATTTAAAAAAATAGTACTTTTAGGGTGCGTGGGAATTATTGTTCTCCAGGTGGGCGTAGCTTTTTATCAATACTACCTCAATCCCTACTGGTTACCCGAAAACCTGCGTCTTCCAGTGTATAGCGGAAGGTCTAGCGGAACTTTTGGCTCCCCCAATCACTTTTCAGGCCTGATATCGCTGGCTTTTTTCCCTGTTTTTACTGCATTTTTTAGCAAACATTCCCCTAAGGGAATCCGATTTTTATTAGTTCTGAGCTGCGGAATTCTGCTCTGGGCCTTAAGCTTAGCGTTTAGCCGTGGAGCTTTTTTGGGATTAGCCTTCGGTCTCTTCTTCCTTCCCTTGCTTATGACTCAAAGAAAGGGGTTTGTGGCCTCTTATAGCCTATGGATATTGATTGGGGGCATCCTATTCGGAAGTTTATTTTATTTTCAGCTCCATGTCTTTCAAAGTCGTTTGCACTTTGCTCTAGAAGAAGGCGTAGATAGCATGCGCCTAGCTTTTTGGAAAGCGGCCCTGTATTTGTTTGTAGAGCAGCCTATTTTGGGCCAGGGCGCTGCTAGTTTTAATGATTTGTTTGAAAGGTTTCGCCCTCTTGGCTTTGTGCACGAGCCCATCTGGGTCCATAATGAATATCTTAACACCCTGAGCGACTATGGGCTTCTTGGCTTTAGCCTTGTGCTTTTTCCCCTTGTTTTCAGCCTGGTACAATCTTTTAAAGCTCTAAAAATTCATCCTGATTGGCTGAGTACAGGCCTTTTTCTTAGCTTAATGGCCTATGCGGTACATTGCTTTTTTGACTTCAACTGCCGTATCCCCGGGCTTTTTCTCACAGCCGCACTAGTATATACACGCTTACTCAAGCTTCAGGCCTTGGGTGAATGGACTCTCCCTAAGCCCTATAGCCTGCTAGGGCCTTGTTTTGCTTTAGGACTCGTATATCTTGCTTGGCCCTATTATCAGGCAGATGTCATTTGCCAAAAAGTAGAAACTACCCTTTACAAATCAGATATTGAAGACAAATCTACACCTTCTAACTCCCCCTATAAAGCATGGGAAAAAGAACTGCTCACAGGCTTAGCGTGGGACACTAACCATGATGCCCTGTGGTTTAAGCTCTCTCAGGTCTACTACGGGCTTCACACGCTAGACGGTCATGCTAGCTTTAAAGCAAAAAGCTTAAGCTCTATAGAAAAAGCCCTTGAACATAGGCCTATCTACTGGATATACTGGGTGCATTATGCTTTGGGGCTGATAGCTGGTGGAGAAGTATCCAAGGCCTTGGGCGCCTTGCAAACTGCGCTAAACCTAGCTCCTTTTCAGTGGAGAGCTTGGTACTACTATGCGTTTTGTTTAAAAATAGAAAACACAAGGCCCGATAAATCCCTAGAAGCTATAGAACACTGCTTATTTTTAAACGCAAAAAACCCCTTAGCTGAGAGCCTAAGAACCGAGATTCAAAGCCAGCTTGCTCTACCTCCTACTCCTTCTTCTTAAATATACTTATGCCCAAACGCCCCTTTCGTTTTCTTCGCAGTTTTTTGTTCCAGCTGCTTCTGTGCTTAGGTCTCTTAGGAATTCTTCCGATGATACTCGTAGCTTATCTTAATCTAAACTATGGCTCTCGTATTTTGAATGACACTACCGCAGCTGGCTTGTATGCTATTGCCCAATACCAATCTAAAAATATCCAGAGCTTTATAGCCAGCGTTCAAAAAGATATTCGGCTCCTAGCGGAGACTCCTACCTTTGTGGATGCTCTAAAAGCTCTTTATAAAATGTCTCAAGCCCCGTCTCCATCCCCTGAAATTCAATCCTTAGAAAGCAACTTTCGAAACTACTCCCATGAGATTTTTCAGCGTTTTATTAAAGAACTTAAATTTAAAAATATTTTCCTAGTCAGCCCTGATGGGAAGCTACTCTATAGTATAGAGGAAAAACGATTCATCGAAAGCCCCCTCAACCCTCATACCACCGAAGGACCCCACTCCTTACTGGCAGAGACATTAGACCTTACCTATATGGTGATGAGCTCTCAGGTATCGGACTTTGCCAGTCCCCCTGCTGGCGAGAGCCCTTCTCTGGTATTTAGCCATCCTGTTTTTTCAAGAGGTGTTTTCATTGGCCTCTTAGCAGTAGAGGTAGCATCCGATACCGTTTACAGTATTTTAGATAACTATACTGGCCTAGATGAAACCGGTGAAACCGTCATTAGCCAGGTTAAGGAAGAGCGTATTTTACTGCTAAATCCTACGCGCAATGCCCCCTATTTACGTTTTAAAGAAGACACTTTTGCAAAGCAGCCCGAAAGTGCCATGTACAAGGCTCTTAGAGGTGAAAGAGGCTTTGGCACTGCAATCGACTATCGTGGCCAAGTAGTACTGGCAGCCTGGGAATACTTACCTCGCCTACGCTGGGGCCTAGTGGTTAAAAAAGATTTGTCTGAGGTCTTAAATCCTAGCGCTAGGCTAAAAAACATTGCGTTTAGCATTATACTACCTGCAATTGGGGTAGTGGCTTTAATCGCTTTTTTCTTAGCCCAAAGGCTTTCACAGCCTCTAAGTATTATAGCTGAAAATGCAAAAAAAATAGCCGAGGGCAACCTCAGGAGCTACTACGGGTTTCCCATGCCAAACAATGAACTCAAAACTCTAGCTTACGCCCTGTGTGCATTGCATGACCACCTGAAATCGTTTGTCCACACAACTCAAACTACCGAAAAACTAGTGGCCAATCTATATACCCAAAGCATACAATCGTTCTATCTGCAGGACAAGGCGCTCTATTCACACAAGACGGTTTTGCAGCGCATTATGCGATTTTCAAGGCATATGCAGGGCCTCAATAGAAGCGTATTAGAACGCTTAAGGGGACTAGTACAGCTATCGCAAAAGAGTATCCTGGAAGGAGATGCTAGCCAACATAAGATCAAAACACTCCTCTCTCTCATTCAAGCTATAGAAGGGGTAAAACATACTCTAGAAGAACAGTTACTTACCCTACAAGTCCAAACAAAAGCGGTGCAGAGTATCTTCACGCAGGCTTTAAAAATGGCAGATAGGAGCAATATTCTGGCCTTAAACACGACTCTTGAAATGCACCAAATGGCTAGCTCTACTCTCGGCTTTAGAGTAGTAGCCCAAGAGATTCAAAAGCTTTCAGAAGATATGGATGCAGCCTGCCTAAATATAGACAACCATGCACAAGCATTGGATCAGACTCTCATCCGTGCCAGTGGCTATTTAAAGCAATTTTCAAAGATCGTAGAGGAAGAATCTCAAGCGGTCTATGGTATACAGGATAGCCTGGGCCAAATTATGGAGCACCTCACTCAGATGCCCAAATCCCTGAAAGAAACGCTCAGCGCAGTAGAGGAGCAAACTGCAAGCATCCAACGCGTAGAAGCTTCTATGCAAGCTTTTCAAGATACCCTCTTTCAAAACGCCCATACCCTAGATAGGACCAAGCAGTCCTTACAGCACCTCCGACACCCTAGCCTAGCCCCAGAAAAAGAACTTGCAGAATTTAAAATCTAACCTAGCGTGTGCTTTTATGCATGCAGAGGAAATTCTTGCCCTATTTGATAGTCCTAAGAGCTTATCCATCCTGTCTTATGGAGCGCCTGCTTTAAGGCAAAAGGGTCATCCTATTTCCCAGTTTGGCAGTCCATTAAACGCTGTATTTCAGTCTATGCTCTCTGTTTTGCATAGAACATCCAATGGTATTGGCCTAGCAGCCCAACAAGTG
>CAZEFS010000109.1:0-4044 GCA_964511545.1 uncultured Opitutales bacterium | reverse complement strand
CCTCCCCGTAAGGTGGCCCGGATGTTCACTTTAGGTAAGTGGGGTACGTCTTGCAAGGCTATAGTTAGGCCATTGGGTAAGGTATGTAGCTCAAACTCATGCAAGCTAAGTTTTGTTTTGAGATCTAGAGCGACTGAAGGCGTTTGGGATGTTTCTTCTAAGGATACAAGCGTGGAGCGCTCTGGTTTTAGATAGGCTTTGGCAACAGCCTGTATGGCTTCTGGGCTAAGCGCTGTGATCTTTTGAAGATAGAGCTTAGCATAGGCTAAGTCTCCTATGACTACTTCTGCTACTCCTAGGCGAGAAGCTTGGCCAGACACCGTTTTTCGAGCGTTAATCTCTCCTATTAAAGCCTGGCGCAGGGTTTTTTCTAGTAATTTAGTGCAAACGAGGGTACATTTAAAGGTTTCTAAGACTTCGAAAATAGTCGTTTCTACCTGCGCCCTCTTGCCATTTTCGCAAGTATAGCTGATGGATAGAAGGCCTTCTTGTCCAGGCTTCCACGCATGGGCTTCAATGTCATAGACGAGTTTTAGCTCTTCTCGTAGCCTTTGCCAAAGAATGGAACTTTGGCCCTGGCCCAAAATATTAGCCAAAATGTCTAGACTGGGACTATCCGGATGGGAGAGGTGGGGAATTTTGAAGGCAATTTGCCCACGGCTAATGTTATAAGGGCCGTAAAGCCTTTCTTCTCTTTGGGCAAGCTGGGGAAGTTCTTGGGGTACACTATAAGGCGGTAAAGCCTGGTAGGTGACCTTGCCGAAGTGAGCCTCAATCTTCCTGAGAGCTTCCTGGGTATGGAACTGCCCCACGACAACCAGAGTCATATTGTTAGGTACATAGCGCTCTTGGTAGTAGCTAAAAAGATCATCTCTACTCAGACTCAAGAAGGCATCTTTGATTCCAATAATAGGGAATCTATAAGGGTGGATCCTGAATGCTTGTTTGAAGCTCGCTTCACCGACTTGCTGGTCAGGATCATCCAGGTACATGTCAATTTCCCGTAAGATCACATCCCGCTCTTTGAGACATTCATCTTCTGAAAACAGAGAATCAAAGGCCATATCCGCCAGGATATCCAGGCTAATATCCAGGGATTTTGCCAGGGTATCAATGTAATAGACCGTACGATCAAAGGTGGTATAGGCATTTGCGTGGCCACCAGAGGCGTGGATACTTTCACTGATATCCCTAAAGGTTCGCCTGTTCGTTCCTTTAAAGAGCATGTGTTCTACATAGTGAGAGATGCCCGTCCCTAGATACTTCCCCTCATGGATACTACCTGTCCTGACGTAGAGCTGAATAGATACCAGCTCTGCTGTGTGATCTTCTTTTAGCAGGACGCTTAGGTCATTGTTCAGGGTTGTTTTGAATGGTTTTTCTTGTAAAAGCTGCTCTACAATGCCTAAGGCTGGGTCTGTCATAGGAGATAAAAATAAACTTAAAATTTTTTTAGGCTCTTTTAGGTAGGGCCATCGTGGCTCATGCAAGGAGTCGATTTAGGAGCTTAGTTTTTTGGTTTTTTACGTTTAGGAGGTATGCTTTTTTTAGTCGGATGCTTTTTCGCCTGAGTGGCTGCGTTTTTCTTACTAACCGATGGCAGGGAAGATGCAGCGCTAGGTTTTTTCTGAGTCTTCAGCGCAGAGCTTACGCTCACAGGCTGCTTGGTGGTAGGAGAGCTTGGCTTTTTGTGTTTAGCCGCCTTGGAGCTAAGTGTTTTTTTTTGTATGCTATCCTGTACAGTTGCTTTAGCGGATGGTGTTTTCAAGGCTCTTCCGTCATGTTCTGTTTTTGGAGCCAAAAAGGGATCTAGAAAGACTGCGTCAAAGTCTATTAGATTGGTAAAGTCTTTTATAGAGTCTTCTTCTGTTTTGCTCCATATACCGTCTTCTACTAGTTTATAAACAAGTCCTCCTATATCCTCACTGCAGTGGATGCCCCAGTGGTTGAGGACATGTTTGCTGAGCCCGCCGTAGCGTTCTAGAGCGAGTTCCTGAAACGCAAGGTTTAAAGATGCTGCATTCACATGGCCTGGTTCAGACAGCTTGCCCTTAGTTTTTGCTTTTTGCATAGCTTTGCCTAGAGCCTCATTCAAAAAGTAATAAGCTTCCTTTTTGAAATGAGCGTTCTTAGCTACCATCCGCTCTACTGCATGATCAAAAGTATCTCCCATGCTATTTAAGAAGACGGTTCAGATTGAATCAGCTCTAGCAAGAGCTTCTCCACAACAGAGGGGTTTGCTTTTCCAAGGCTTGCCTTCATTACAGGTCCCTTTAGGGCGTTGATAGCAGTGGTCTTGCCTTGGCGATACTCTTGTATGGCTTTTGGGTTTTGGGCTATAGCTTGTTTACAGAAGTCTCTTATCAGACCCTCGTCAGAATTTTGGCTCAATCCCTTTTCTGCAATAATGGCCTTGGGGGCTTTTCCGCTGCTAAACATCTCTTTAAAGATATCCTGGGCCATCTGCTTAGAGACTAGTCCCTCATCGATACAGCGTATCAGTTCTGCCAAGTCTTTTGGCTGGATGTGGCAGCTGCTCAAAGGGGAAGCTCCTAGCTCTCGGAGAAGATCATTACTGATAAAGTTCGCCAAGGTCTTAGGATTTGAATAGGCTTGCACAGCCTGTTCAAAATAGTCGCTCAGCTCTCTATCTGGACACAGAACGGACGTATGCGTATAGGCTAGGCCATAGTCCTTCAGAAAGCGTTCTTGCTTGGTAAAGGGAAGTTCTGGAAGGCTGGATTTAAGCTCGCTTAAAAGTTCCGCTGAAACCTGTATGGGCATAAGGTCAGGATCTGGGAAATAGCGATAGTCATGGGCATTTTCCTTTCCTCGCAAAGGCGAAGAAACTTCATTTTCCATATCCCAGCGCCGTGTTTCTTGCTGAATGCTATAGCCTTTTTTGACTGCTTCTATCTGGCGATTGATCTCAAAGGCAATCCCACTTCGAATGCCGGAGATGGAGTTGAGGTTTTTGAGCTCTACCTTCGTCCCTAAGGTTTTGGACCCTTTCGGGCGGATACTAATATTCGCATCACAGCGCATCTGGCCTTTCTCCATATCACAGTCTGACAGTTCTGCATAGAGGAGGTGCATTTTTAAAGAAGTCAGGTAGGCAAAGGCTTCCTCTGGGGAAAAAAGATCCGGCTCGGAGACGATTTCCACAAGGCACGTCCCCGACCGGTTATAGTCTACCAGGCTAGCATCACTCAGGTGGCTCAGTTTTCCTACGTCTTCTTCTAGATGAATACGGTTTAAGCGTACATGCCTATGCTCTCCCATGATATTTCGAGTTGGCCCTGCTAGCTCTATTTCTACACTGCCTCCTACACAGAGGGGTTGGTCATACTGGGAGATTTGGTAGCCTTTAGGCAAGTCTGGGTAGAAATAATGTTTTCTGTCCCACTTGCAAGTATTTGCAATTTTGGAGCCAAAGATTAGGCCAAGCTGGATCGTCTTTTTTATAGCCTCAAAGTTCATCACAGGTAAGACCCCTGGCAGGCCCAATACAAGGGGGTCTACGAGGGTATTGGGAGCCTCTCCATACTGGTAGGGCGCCCGGGTAAACATTTTGGTATGGGTCTTCAGCTGTACGTGTACTTCTAGGCCTATAACTGCTTCGTAATCCATAAACATTAGAGAGTTGGGTGAAGGTTTTTATACGGATGGGCCCTTTCGTATTGATAGGCCATGTTGAGAAGGTCTCCTTCGGAAAAAGGCTTACCTAAAAGCTGCATACCAATAGGTAGCTGCTCTTTACCCATCCCGCATGGCATAGAAAGGCCAGGTAGGCCTGCTAGATTGGCCGATACGGTATAAATATCATTCAGGTACATTTTTAAAGGGTCTTGGACTTTTTCACCTATTTTTAGCCCAGCTGATGGGGTTGTCGGGGTGAGAAGGACATCTACTTTTGAAAATGCCTTTTCAAAATCCTGCCGAATAAGAGACCTAATTTTCTGGGCCTTGAGGTAATAAGCATCATAATACCCACTGCTTAGCATATACGTTCCTAGGAGGATACGACGCTTCACTTCAGCCCCA
>CAZEFS010000108.1:0-4046 GCA_964511545.1 uncultured Opitutales bacterium | reverse complement strand
ATCTCTCATCATAGCTTCTTGCTTTTTTGCCATCAATCTTTTTTTGCTAGATCGAGGGAGGTAGAAGCTTCCAAATGATATCCGCTATTGCTCTAGCCTCCCATCAAAACAGATAAATTAAGCTTGCTTATTGTAACTATTAATTTACATGTATACCTGTATTTTTATCAACCTAGCTTTATAGCTTTTGACTTTGATAAACCCTATGCACACCTATATTTTTTCTGTTCTTCCTATTATTCAGCTCTATTTCCAGAATTGTTTAGAGTTCAATCTTTGGCATATCTTAGGGACTATCGGTATTTTCTGCCTCATCAATGCTAGTCTATATCACGGGCTGAGTTTCTTTTTAAAAAAACACCGCTCTGCTATTGCTATACTCATTTCACTATGGTGGGTCGTTTTTTGGTTTGCTATACCTGCAGCTCGTTATCTTTTAGGGGGGTTCGAGATTCCAGCTTCTATCGCGGCTTATAAATGGTTTATTGCTCTGTTATTATCTGTAAGTGCTTTAGGGATACTGGGTGTATTCCTGGTATACTTCAGGCAGTATTGCGACGCCATCAATAAAGGTTTTAGAGTTTTTGGGGTACTAGCTTTAGCAGTTGTTACCGTCTCTGGCCTTACTCAGTTTCAGAAAGTAGAAAACGTTTCACTGCCTGAGGGGGGGGTGGCTAGTTCAGATCAGTCATATCCTAATGTCTATCATATTATCCTAGATGCTTATACCAATTATGATATTTTAAAAGAAGAATACAACTATGATAATGCGTCCTTTTATCAAGCGCTAGAAGACTTGGGCTTCGTGTGTTTCCGTTCCTCGCACTCTAATTATCCAGGGACCTTATTTTCTATGTCCTCTGTGCTAAATTTTGGCCTCATGCATGAAAAGTTTTATAGTACAGCTCCACTTGCTCCCACGCTACAAGCATCTTTGCTTAGTAAACTTAACAATAATTCTGTATGGTCTAGTTTTATTAAGAAAAAATATCATTTACATTTATTAGATCATACTGGTATTTATGGATCAAACCACTTTGCAACGAATAAGCTGAAAAATCATACTTTTCAGAAAGCTGTTTTGATTATCACAGCGAATACGCTTTTCAAACATATGATTTTAAATTTATTTTTAAATAATTATTATGTCCTGCATATTCATCAAATAAAAGAAATCCTTAATCACTTACAACAGATTCCACAAGTAGAAGGGCGAACCAATCATTATACTTATGCGCATATTCTTTGCCCGCATGAGCCTCTTGTGTTTGATGAGCACGGAGGTGTGTCAAAAAATCAGACTTTTCAAGGATTTATTGTTCAAAAACAGGTCAATCGCGGTTCTAATTCTAAAGAGAATCAACGTTATAAACAAAGCTACGTCAATCAAGTGAGAGCTCTGAATAAGCTGGTTCTTCCAGTTATTGAATCTATCCTTCGGCAGCATGCGGGTGGTCAGCCGCCGGTTATCATCTTGCATGGTGACCATGGAAGATCACATTCAAACACAGAAGATCCATCGCATGTTTTAGGCAACCTATTTGCCATTTACGTCCCTGAGGAGTGGCGTGAAGAAGCTAAAACATTAGAATTTATTAACCTATACCGTTTTATTTGCAATCATTTGTTTGGCATGGAGTATCCTTATCAAAAAAGTCAGTATTTTTACTAAAAAACCTAGTATAGCTATAGAAGTCTTTTTGTGAGATGATACACAGCTCATTTTTGATTTGCTTCTAACCTATATGGGGAGCCATCTTCTTTCTGTTTTTAAAAAATACCAGTTTTGGATAGAAGCTGAAAACGAATGCATAGATAGGCTGGATTTTCTTACAAAAATAGTTCTACTTTCAGCCCCGTTTGATGCTGGTAGTAGGCGCTGCGGGAAGTTTCCATGCTCTCAACGCCTGCTCTTGCTTTCCTAGTACTTAGGAAGATAAAGCCCAGGGCTAAAAGTAGAGTTGGGATATCCAGATAGGTCCATCGTTTGAAAGAGGGCCGAGGTCTCTGGGGGATAAGCATTCTTTGAAATATAACAGCATTATCTCTCATCATAGCTTCTTGCTTTTTTGCCATCAATCTTTTTTTGCTAGATCGATGGAGGTAGAAGCTTCCAAATGATCTCCACTATTGATCCTATCCTCCCATCAAAACAGATACATTAAGCTTGCTTATTGTCCATATTGATTTACGTGTAGTCCTGTATTTTTATAAACCTAGCTTTATAGCTTTCATACACCCTATGCATACATATATTTTCTCTATCCTTCCTCTTATTCAGCTTTATTTCCAGAATTGTTTAGAATTCAATCTTTGGCATATTTTAGGGATTATCGGTATTTTATGTCTTATCAATGCCAGTATCTATCACGGGCTGAGTTTCTTTTTTAAAAAACACCGCTCTGCTATTGCCATACTCATCTCACTGTGGTGGGTCGTTTTTTGGTTTACTATACCTGCAGCCCGTTATATTATGAGAGACTTTGAGCTTCCAGTGCTGATTTGGTCTTATAGATGGCCCATTACCATTGTGTTATCTGCCAGCGTTTTAGGGTTACTCGGTATATTCTTATTATATTTCAGGCAGTATTGCGACGCTATCAATAAAAGTTTTAGAGTTTTTGGGGTACTAGCTTTAGCAGTTGTTACCGTATCTGGCCTTACTCAGTTTCAGCAAGTAGAAAACGTTTCACTGCCTGAGGGAGTTGTGGCTAGTTCAGATCAGTCGCACCCGAATGTCTATCATATTATCCTGGATGCTTATACCAATTACGATATTTTAAAAGAAGAATACGGCTATGATAATGCTGCTTTTTATCAAGAGTTAGAGGATTTAGGCTTCGTGTGTTTCCGTTCCTCGCATTCTAATTATCCTTGTACATTATTTTCCGTTCCTTCTATGTTAAATTTTGGTCTTATACATGAAGATTTTTGTGATGCAATATTTTTACCGATCTCACTGAGTACATCCTTAATCAATAAAATTAATAGTAATACTGTGTGGCCTTGTTTTAGGAGAAATAATTATCATTTACATTTATTAGAGAACATTCATCCGTTGTATCTAGCAAGTGGTTCAATCAAAAAAAATTCGACATATCATGATTTCAAAAAATCTGTCATGCTTGTTTCACAAAACACTTTATTAAAAAAAAATATTCAGGGCTTATTGATTAGTAACTACAATGAGGTTCATGTTGACCAAATAAAAGAAATCCTTAACGATTTACAAGAGATCCCACAGATAGAAGGACTAACCAATCAGTATACTTATGCTCATATTCTTTGTCCACATGAGCCCTTTGTATTTGATGAGCAAGGAGGAGTTTTAAAAGATCAAAGTTTCGGAGGATTTATTCAGAAATTCGAAAGCTTAAGCTCGAACCCTGAAGAAGTGAAGCGATATAAACAAAACTACGTCAATCAAGTAAAAGCTCTCAATAGTCTTGTATTACCGGTCATAGAGTCTATTCTCAATCAGCATACGTCTAGTCAACCGCCAATTATTGTTCTACATGCAGATCATGGAGTTTTGCGCTCAGGTATGGAAGATCCATCGCATGTTTTAGGCAACCTATTTGCCATTTACGTCCCTGAGGAGTGGCGTGAAGAAGCTAAAACATTAGAATTTATTAACCTATACCGCTTTATTTGCAATCATTTGTTTGGCATGGAGTATCCTTATCAAAAAAGTCAGTACTTTTACTAAAAAACCTAGTCCCTGAAAGGAACAAAAGATACCGGCCCGAATTCTTTTTAGGAGGATTTTTCTTATGACTATTTACAGCAAAGACTCTCCCTTTCTAGCAAAGCTTGTGGAACGCCGCCCGCTGACCCAAGAGGGTGGAGGAAAGCAGACCTACCACTTTGAGCTAGATATTTCTGGCAGTGGCCTAAGCTATATGTGTGGAGATTCTGTGGGTATTTATGTACAGAATGATCCTGCAGGGGTGGCTGCTCTCTTGCGTGCTCTGAGGCTTCAGGCTGATGAGCCCGTAGTCTTGCCACATAAGGGAGAGCCGGTATCCCTGGAAAGAGCCCTCAGC
>CAZEFS010000107.1:0-4142 GCA_964511545.1 uncultured Opitutales bacterium | reverse complement strand
ATCCATGATACCCCTTCTTGAAGAGGAAGATAAACGGAGTGAGGATCTAGCGCTCTAGCCTGCGCGAAGGCTTTTTTAGCCAAAATATAGTTTTTGTTGAAACGTAGCTGAACCTGCGCTTCCTGAAAATACCATTTAGGTTGTAGCGGAAAGCTAGACTTTGCCTTTTCAATCGTATCTAAGGCCTGATTTAGATGGTGAGACTGTAGTGCCTTCAAAACTGTTTCTTTATAATAGTGCGCTCTTGTTTCGCAGCATAAAGGCCATTTCAAAAAGATAGAACCTAAGCCAAGGAATCCTCCACTCACTAAAACGAAAGCCACACAACGGAAAATGCTTACAGGAATTAGACTCTCCACCCTTTCATGATAAGAACTAGATAAGGCAAAAAGAAAAATAGCGTAAAAGACTGTCCCCAATCTATGACCAGGGACATCCGCAAACGTATGTAATAAGAATACAAGGACAGCTATGAAAGCAATAGAGCGATAAGCAATCCTGTCTGAAGGGTGGTTTTCTAAGATTTTAAATAAACTATATAAAACTCCTGCAAACAAAACTAAAGTAAAACCTAGGCCTAGCTCTGAACATGTCCAAAGCCAGTCATTTTCTGGATGTAGCACTTTCCCATACAGAACAGAATGCTCTCTCAATTGTGGGAAAACATATTGAAAATTCCCTAAGCCCACACCTGTCCAAATTTGCTCACCAATAAACGTAAGGGCATCTTTAAAAATCAAGAATCGAAAATCTACTTCTGAAGAACGACTCCATACCTGCAAGAAACGATTTAAGTTCTCACCGCTGGATATCAGCCAAAAGCTTATGAAAATCATTAAAAGGGGCACAAGGTATCGAAACGGTATGAAGCCTTTACGCCTCCTTTCTTGCAGACAAACCCAGATCATTAAGCCTAAAAAAAAGAAAATAAGACTCGCCCTTGATAAACAATATACCAGCGCAAAAAAAGCTATGAGCGATGCGCTAAGAGCCAGTAGAGCAAAACGATTTTGTTTTTTATGAAAAGCTTTTATAAAAAGACAAAAACTAATGAAGGCACTGAGGCATAAGATATTACTGGTTTGATTGCGATTTGGGAAAAAACTAAATACTGCAGCTGCTTTAGCAAAAGGATAGTTCCACTGAAAGTAATTCCCTATAATGACTGTCATGCCTAAGGCTGCCCCCCCTAAGGCTAAAGCCCAGAGCGAGCGAACCCGAGTAGAATAAGATATATTCTGATTCATGCAGATATAAAAAAAAGCTAAAGCAGCCAGCAAGCTTAGATACGACTCTAGACTGACCCAGACCTGAACGCTCACCGTTGGACTTAGCCTGATACCATAGTCCTCGCACAGTTTTGAAGCCCAAGTCGCTTCAGCAAAAAAACTTTTAGGCAAAAATTGTACCCAACTTAAAACTACAAGTGCTATTACAAAAACATCTATCTCACGAAATGAAACTGTCTGCGGCGGGCGATATAAAATAAAAAGCCCTAAGGCTAAAAAAATTAAAGACTTTATAGCCAAGCTTGTCCCACCCCCTAATAGGATAAGGCATAGCACAAACAGAGCTAATGCTACATCTCGTAAGCAAAAAGGAGTATTTTGAGGATAGTCATTCAAAAAAGTAGACCGCATAGGCAAGGCTAAGAGTGATACTGCTTATATTTATAATAATAGTAGTTTGAATTTTTCCCCTCTATGCCATTTAGAATATAACCCAGGAGGGGAGCCTTATGCAAACTCAGCGTACGCATGGCCTCCTTAAACTGACGCGTGCGCGTAACCATAGCCCGTACTACAAATAAAATGGCATCGCTCTTGGCAGCTAGATTGACGCTATCATTTGTAGCTAATACAGGCGCAGAATCTAAAATAATATAATCGTAGATGTTTCTAAATTCTCTTAAGAGGACATCCATACGTGGGCTTAAAAACAATTCATCAGGATGGTCTGGATAATGGCCTGTGGCAATAAAGTCTAAATTTTCAATATGCGTTTTTTGTATATACTCTTTTTGACTTATCTCTCCTTGTAGGGCCTCAGATAATCCTTTTTCTTTTTTAAGACCAAACCCTTCATACGCATGGCCACACCGAAGGTCTGAGTCTACCAGCAAGACCTTATGCATTGCAAATGCAAGCGTTATAGCTAGGTTTGAAGCTATAGTAGACTTTCCCTCACTGGGGACAGAACTGGTAATCAAAAATACTTTAGTGTCCTTATGAGAGCTTTCACTTTCATTATAAATAATCGAAGAACGAATCGTTCGTATAGCCTCTACGTACATAGATCGCTTATCATTTCGCTCGATCAAAATTTTAGCCTCTTCATTTTTCAGTAAAGGTAAACTAGCTAAAATAGGCTGAGAGGCCCGTGCGGTAATATCTTCTATAGCGTAAATACGAGTATCCACAGCTCCAATTACCATGAGTACCAAAACTCCCAATACAATTCCTATTAAAACTCCTGAAATGATCTCCTTTAGATAACTCTTGGACATGGCCTGGGCAGGACTAGCCATTTCCAAAATAGATACGGTTTCTTGCTCTAAGTTTTTATTAATTTCGATAGATTGGGTGGAAATCACCAGCTGCTCTTGTGCATTTTTAAGGCGCTCTAAGCGCGATTGAATCTGCTCAAACTCAGCTAAGCGCTGGCTATACTCCAGGGCTTTCTTTTTCCAATCCACAACGACTTTCTCTAAGTTTTTAATTTCATACTCCAGGGCCTCTCGTTTATCGATTAATTGCTCTAGGTGCTGTCGCTTGATGACTCTAAGGGCATTCTCTTTTTTAATGATTTGGTTATTAATCTCTATAACCCTAGGATGGCTAGACTGCATATAGACCAGCATCTCTATCTTACGCGCTTTTAATTTTTCTAATTCCTGGTCCAGACTGATATATTCCTTAGCATCCACTTCATAGTCTGGATTAGTAATAATTTGCTCTAGCTCTGCGGTAAAAGGTTTATCAAAAAAGTCTTCTATTTTGCACGCCTCTAAGGAGCGTTGCTTCACCTTAAGTGTATCTAGCTTATCCTGAAGGCTCGCCAACTGCCGCCCAACTGTATTGCCTTGTTCTGTGATGAAAACAACATTATTTTCCTTTTGAAAAGCTAACTTTTTATCTTCTAATGTATCGATTTCGTCTTTCAGCTGCAGCACCTTTTCCGTAATAGATACAAAAGCGCTTTCGGTCGAATTTACTCTAAGATTAGCCTTAAAATTCAAATATTCATGCATGATCGCATTGAGATATTCTGTCGTATAAGTCGCATTCTCTCCTTGGGCGCTTAATAAAAAAATGCTAGCCTGGGGAGATTGACTGACGCTAATATTCACTGACGAGGGCTTAATATCAGGCCTTAAAGACAAAACCCTATCTTGAGCTCTAGCACGGACGATATTACTTTCCATCAGGCGTATTTGAGTGCCAAAAAAATTTGAAAGCTCTTCTCTGTAAACTGCCCCTTCAGGCATAGACACACGTCCATTCACCATCATCTCCGCCGTAGAGGAATAGACCACAGGTTGAGAAAGCAAAGCATATGCCTTAAAAGCTATACCCATAGCAACCGTTACAAAAAAAACCCAAGAATACTGAAAAACTAATACCTTTGCCTTTACTAGATGAACAAAAAAAGCTTCGGACCACTCCTTAGAGCCATCTCCGGATACATCCTCTAGATTGAGATCATACTTCATAGCGTTTAAAAATTAATCCAACTTTCATCCACAATAATCATATCATTATTGCTTAAGGGATAGTCTTGGGTCCTATCCCCTTGTTTAAAGATTTTTTTAGCATTGATAAAAAGAGTACGTTCTTTTTCGCTGAGTTTAGGATCAGATCTCACTAATTTTACCTTAGCCTGATTAGAAAATTCTGTAAACCCCCCCGCAGCTAAGATCGCTTGGCTCAGCGTGAGCTCCTTTCCAGGAGGGATACTATAATAGCCTGGGGAGCGCACCTCTCCCACTACAAAGACTTTACCGTTTAGGTCTCCTTTTTCAGACACTAGCACAACATCATTGGCTTGCAGGATCATATCCTTACTAAGGTTACCCTGGTCTAGCACCCCATGCATATTAATGACTGTTCTTATTTTTTCTTCAGGCTTTGAGGGGTCTGTAC
>CAZEFS010000106.1:0-4324 GCA_964511545.1 uncultured Opitutales bacterium | reverse complement strand
AATCCATTTCTTATTATAAAAAATTTCTCAGTAGAGATAGTTCAGGAGCTAAGAAAGTCTTCCTGGCCTACTGTTTCTGAGTTAAAGTACTCTACGCTGATCGTCATTATTGCTATGGTTCTGCTGGGTATTTATATCAGTATAGTGGATTTTTCTTTACATCAGGTGGTTCATCTGTTTTCTACTTGGTTTCAGCCAGTGTAAAAGGCAAACGAGCCCTTAGTTCTTATGAGTGACGCATCTCCAAATCATCATTTCCAATGGTATGCTATCCGAACTCTCCCTAACCAGGAGAATGAGGTAGAAAAGCTTATCAAAAACTCTGCCGAAAGGGAAGAGCTAGCAGACTCCATTGGCCGAATTCTTATACCTGTAGAGCAAGTTACAGAATTTAAAAACAGACGGAAAAGCAGCCGTATCCGCAAACTATTTCCCGGCTACATGTTTGTAGAAATGCGGCTCTATGATGAACACAAGCAGCTTGTATATAAACTTTGGCAGTTTATCAAAGGTATCCAAGGTGTTATAGACTTTGCTAACCGTCGAGGTCCACCCCGTCCCATAAAGGACTCTGAGATGGATCCTGTCATTCAACAAATGGAAGCATCTCAGGGTAAATCAGTCCTCAAGGTAGAATATGCAGTAGGGGATGAAGTAAAAATCATCGATGGTCCATTTATAAGCTTGACAGGTCGTGTGGATGAAATAGATCCTGAGCGCGGTTGTCTCAAGGTGTCCGTTTCTATGTTTGGTCGTCTCACTCCGGTAGAACTAGAGTATCGGCAGGTGGAGCGCAGTTAATTTAAAATAAGCAACATCTTTTAATATGAAAAAAGTTACAGGAGAAATTCGTTTGCAGCTACCCGCTGGAGCCGCTAATCCCAGCCCTCCGGTAGGGCCTGCTTTGGGTTCAAAAGGGGTAAATATCATGCAGTTTTGTAAAGAGTTTAACGCAAAAACTCAGGATAAAGCTGGTCTTATTATACCCGTTGTTATTACGGTATATGCCGATCGCTCTTTTACTTTTATTCTAAAGTCTCCTCCAGCCTCAGTTCTTTTGTTAAAAGCTGCCGGTATAGCTAAGGGGTCGCCCCAATCCAATACCAAGAAAGTGGGCAAGGTTACTCCTCAACAAATAAAGGAAATTGTTGAAATGAAATTTGCAGACCTCAACACGGACAGCAGAGAAAACGCCTTTAGGATGATAGAAGGCACTGCTCGCAATATGGGTATAGAAGTCATCGGTTAATATATTAAAACTTTAAGTCTATTTTTATGTCTCACCGGAGTAAACGTTACAAAAAAGCACTAGAGGTACTCGATCTTGAGAAGTCCTATTCTCTAGAAGATGCCCTACAAGCCCTTTACCAAACCCCTACTGCAAAATTTGATGAAACCTTGGAGATGGCTTTTCGTTTAGGTGTGGATCCTAAGCAGAGCGATCAAATGATCCGTGGCACGGTGAACCTCCCCCATGGGAGCGGCCGTCTTGTCCGAGTGATTGTCTTTACCGAAAACCCAAAAGCAGCCTTAGATGCAGGGGCTGAGCAGGCTGGTCTTGAAGAGCTCCTTGCTCAAGTGGAAGGCGGCTGGGCCGATTTTGATGTGGCTATTGCAACCACTACCGCCATGAAAGAAGTGCGCCGGGTTTCCCGTATTCTGGGGCCTCGTGGTTTAATGCCGAATCCTAAGGCTGGTACGGTAGTAGAGCTTACCGCTGTTTCCGAAGCAATCGATGCTGTCAAAGCAGGTAGGGTAGAGTTTAAGATGGATAAGACCGCTAATTTATCCGTAGTCTTTGGAAAGCGTTCTTTTGAGCTTCCCAAAGCACTGGAAAATGCTAGGGCAGTACTAGATATCGTTACTAAAATGTCCCCCCCCTCCTTTAAAGGCAGGCGTTATATCAAAAACATTAGCCTAAGCTCTACTATGAGCCCTGCGCTAAGGCTTGACAAAACACTTTTCTAGTCTCTGAATTAAGGTTTTATATATGAACGAAGACAAAAAATATTTACTACAAGAGGCACTCGATTACATTAAAAAATCAGATTACCTTTTTCTGATGAATTTCGAACGTGTCACTGTGCATGAGCTTGCTGGTATACGGGTGGCTTTGAAGGCTGAAGACGCAGAGTTGCACGTAGTCAAAAACAACACTTTGCGTATAGCTCTGAAAGTATCCGAGCAACCTGAGCTTGATGATCAACTTAAAGGTCATACAGCGCTCATCACTGGTGGTGCAAATCCAGCTACGGTAGCAAAAATTTTGATGAAATTCGCAGAGGATAAGAATAAGGGTCAAGTAAAAACAGGTGTTGTCTCTCATAATCGTCTTTCATTTCAAGAAATTAACACGCTCTCTAAGCTTCCGACACTTCCTGTCTTGCGTAGCCAGCTATTGGCTCTTTTCAATACTCCAGCTCAAAATTGTGCTCGCGTTTTGCAGGCCAAAATCGATAAAGCAGCTTAACTTTTGTTTTTAAACTTTAAACACTCATTATTAACCATCCATATCTTGAGAAATGCGTTAGGGGCAATGCCCTTAAATGTAAGGCTAGTCTAGCCAAGCGCTAATCATTTCCAAGTTCCAAACTTATGTCTATCAATAAAGATCAAGTCATCGAATGGCTCAGTAGCCAAACTGTTCTAGAGATTGCCAGCCTTGTAAAAGCGCTTGAAGAAAAGTGGGGAGTCAGTGCAGCTGCTCCTGTCGCAGTTATGGCTGCTCCTACTGCAGGGGCGGATGTTGCTGCAGAAGAGAAGACTGAATTCAACGTTATCCTCTCTGATACAGGTACCAATAAGATCGGTATCATTAAGGTTGTTAGAGAAGTCACTGGTTTAGGCCTCGTCGAGGCTAAGGCAGTCACAGAAAACCTGCCAAAAGCTCTCAAAGAAGGTGTTACTAAGGCTGAAGCTGAAGAGATCAAGAAAAAGATCGAAGCAGCTGGCGGTAAGGTTGAGCTTAAGTAAGCTTTACCTGCTTTTTATTTCATACATTGAGCGGGTTCTTTCTGGGGCTCGCTAAATGTAGTTCTAATATTATCTCTTGCGTTTAAAGTTTTTAAATTTTAAACATTTTTTGAATTCCTACCTCACCATTATAACCCATTGCTCCTAGACTCTCAAAGCGATCAAGACTAACTTTTAAGCTACGCTTATACCTATAAATTTATGCCTGAACGCCATAACTCTGGTCCACTAAAAAACAATACAGTTTCATCTCTACAGCTTAAAAATAAAGATGAAAGGATAAACTTTGGTAAATTAAAGGAGATCATTGTTCCTCCTAACCTAATCGAGAATCAAAATCAGTCCTATGAGGAATTTTTACAGAGAAGACTCTCTCTTCACCAGCGTAAACCTATAGGCCTTCAGGGGGTCTTTCAGGACATTTTCCCTATTGAAAGCTATGATGGTAAATCAGCCTTAGAATTTGTATCTTACAGTCTTTTAGAGTCTAAAAAAACAGACTTAGATTGTATTCAGGATGGAACCACTTATGCGGTCAGTCTATACGTAAAGCTTCGTTTGCGTGAGGAGCACAGTATTAAAGACGAAGAAATTTATATGGGTGAAATACCCATGATTACGGATCGTGCTTCATTTATCATTAATGGGGCAGAGCGTGTAGTCGTCAGCCAATTGCATCGTTCGCCAGGTATTTGTTTCGAAGAGGCTCTTCATACTAGCGGTCAGGTTCTGCATTCTTTTCGTGTTATTCCTGATAGGGGCACATGGATAGAGGTACAGTTTGACCAAAACGGTCTATTATATGTCCATCTAGACCGCCGTCGTCGTCGCCGTAAGTTTTTAATTACTACTTTTTTGCGTGTCCTGGGATATGCCACAGATCTAGATATTATTAATTTATTTTATAAAGTCCTTCATGTAAAATTAAAAACTCTAGAAAAGGAAGATAATATCTCTCGCCTCGTATTGGTTGAGGATATGGTAGATGCAGAAAAAGGCCTTGTTCTAGCTAGAGCCTTTGACCCCTTAACCAAGACTATCCTCAGTTCATTCGCTCAAGCTGGTATTCATGACCTTAGGGTCGTAGATACTTCTGCGGACGATGGAATTATTGTCCGTTGTCTAAAGAAAGATCCTACCCATAACGAAGAAGAAGCTCTAAAAGAAATTTATAGACGCTTACGCCCTACAGAGCCGGCAACAGTTAGTAATTCTAAGAGTTTGATGAAGCGTCTATTTCAAGACCCCAAACGTTATGACTTAGGTAGGGTAGGCCGTTATAAGGTCAATCAGAAGTTAAATTTAAAAACGAGCCTAGATGTGCGTATTGTAACGGCAGAAGATATCGTAG
>CAZEFS010000105.1:2157-4332 GCA_964511545.1 uncultured Opitutales bacterium | reverse complement strand
TCCGTAGGCCTGAAACTGCGGAGTTTGGTGGCTCCCCGGGGACTCGAACCCCGAACCAATTGATTAAGAGTCAACTGCTCTACCATTGAGCTAGCCAGGCATGTATTCAAGATGGCAGCATACTGACGGTTTTTTAGCTTGAGGCAAGTTTTTTTCACAGTTTTTTAAACTCGAGGCTTTACAGCATAGGTCAGAAGCCTAAAGCAGGCGAAAATCTAGCCTATAAGGAGCGCTGGCCAATCACCCGGGGAGGATTGCCCGCAACTATGGCCCAAGGGGGCACATCCTTTGTCACCACTGAGCAGGCGCCGACCACTGCCCCTTCGCCTACGCTACAACCAGGATGGATAAATGCCCTGGCTGCTATCCAAGCCTTGGGACCTATGCAAATAGGCTTAACTACCAAGGGAAAGGAGGGGTCTTTATAATCGTGCGTACCCGTACATAAGAAAGCTTCTTGAGACACAACGGCCCCTTGGCCCACATAGATAGCGGCCTGGTTATACACCACTGCCCCCTCGCCTATGCCCACTGCATCCTCACAGTGCCGCTTCCACGGCGCCCAGCTCTGCACTTTGGGGTAAATGTGGCAATTTTTGCCTAACTTTGCACCAAAGCACCTTAAAAGCCAGGCCCTCCATGCGTGACAGGGCCGGGGACTCGGGTGAAAGAAAAGACAGGCTACGACTTGCCACAGTAAGCGTAAGAGGCGGTTTTGTAGACTAAAGGGATGCTGGGGAGAGGGAGGGTTATCTAGCATATAAACATGAGGAAAGGCAAGCTAGGAGCTGGTCCACCGCCAAGTGTAGCTGAAAGTGTGCCTGATAACAGTGGTAGGCCCTACGGGAAAAGGCTGTGCTGTCTTCAAACGTCCACCGCATCCAGCTTTCTATAAGCTCTTGAACACCCATGTGGGTAGGTTCTGCAACAAGACCTGCTTGGCTAGCGGATATAAAAGGCCACGTATGGACAGACTCTGTGATCAACACCGGGCGTGAGGCAGCCAGGCTTTCTACCACGCTGAGGGCAAAGTTTTCTTGATACGAGGGCAGGATAAAAGCTTCAGACGCCTCCAGTAAAGCTAGCTTGGCACCTTCACCTGCTTGCATACCCAACCAATAGACCGAAGCCTCTAAGCCCAAGCGCTTAGCCTTTGCCTGGAGGCGCTGTAAATAACTAGGCTCTGATGGGCCAGCAAGGCAAAGCCTATACTGCCCTCCTTTAGGGGCTTGTACCAGGGCATCTTTCCAGGCATCTAAGAGCATCTCTACCCCCTTTTTGGGATGAAGCCTACCTAAAAACAAAAGCTGGCGAGGCACATGGGCTTTCCTTTCATAAGGCTTTGGGGACCTCTCAAAAGCTTTGACACCTAAAGGAACCACAGTCTCCTTAAACCCATAGGGCCAAAAGGACTTGCGGGCGGCTTCCCTTTCAAGCTCCGTTGTAAAAAAGACAGCGGCTGCATGGTTTAAGACCCTATACTCTACTAGCCACCAATAGAGGTATTTTTTGAGAGCTTTGAGGGGATAAGCTTGATTAAACCAAGGATCTAACATGCCATGGGGGTAGACAACGTAGGGTATACCCGTATCTAAAGAGGCCCTATACACAGCCAAGCCCAAATACTGCCAGAGACCTTCGATGATCATGACATCATACCCTCTATGCTGCTTGAGCCAAGGAACCAAGCGCTGCGTATAGCCGTAGGTACCCATACCTGGGCCTAGAGGAATGACGGGATAGGCCTTATCCTTCAAAAAGGGTGCTGTAGGTGCATCCAGGCACACAACATCTACCGCATGGCCCTTTGCTAGTAAAACCTGAGTAGAAGCCTCTAGCCAAGAGACAAGACCCCCACGTGTGGGGTCTAGGCTGTGAATGACTCTTAAAATACGCATGGGGTAAAGGCTTAAGAGAGTGAGCCTATGACAGCGTTCACCCAGATGGCCTAGTTTTGGCCTTAGCGGGGAACTCTGTGTAGGAAAGACGGGAGTGAAAGGTGTTTATCAGCGTAAAAGTAAAACTTTCCTTTATGGCGTAGATTTCTGCTAAAGTGAGGGGACAGTCATCGAGCTGGTGCTCTGCCATACGCTCCTCAAAAATAGTATCAATCAGCTCTGTAAGACTCTGGTGATTGATTTTTTTAAGACTACGGCTACTGGCCTCTATGCTATC
>CAZEFS010000105.1:0-2147 GCA_964511545.1 uncultured Opitutales bacterium | reverse complement strand
ATCTGCAAAAAAGACAATAGCGCTCTCCTTGGTTTGGGGCTTAGGCCCTTCATAGCGAAAGGCATTTGCGTCTACAAACTCATCGGTAGTAGCTGTTTCTTGAGACTGTTTCAGGGCTTTATGGTAAAAGTATTCGGTCAGCGTAGTGCCGTGATGCTCTCTTAGAATATCCATAATAGGGGGAGGTAGGCCCGCTTCTTGAGCAAGGTCTAGCCCTTCTTTGACGTGGCTTTTGATGATGATGGCGCTCATAGTGGGCGTGAGGCTCTCATGGGGATTGTCTTCACCGCTTTGGTTTTCTATAAAATAACTCGGCCTTAAGAGCTTTCCCATATCGTGAAATAAGGCCCCACTCCGGCAGAGCAAAGGGTTAGCTCCAATCGCACAGGCAGCACGCTCAGCCAAATTTGCCACCATCAGGCTATGATGATAAGTCCCGGGGGCCTCCACTTGTAGGCGTCGCAAGATGGGATGGTTAAAGTCTGTCAGCTCTAGGAGGGTAAAGTCTGTTGTGATACTAAATATATTTTCAAGCAAGGGACGAAGGCCTATAGCAGCAATGCCACTCAGCCCTCCAGCTATAGCAGCTAAGAGGATTTGCAAGAGAGGATTGCCCCAGAGCTCATGCTCAAAATAGGCTATTGTACTTTTTGCTAGGCCAAAGAAAAGACCGGAGGCCAGGCCTGCACATAAAACCCGGCTGCGTTGCCTGGTATGCCTTGCTAAATAAACAGCGACTAAGCCAGATAAGCCATAGATAAAAAAAGTAGATAGATCCCCCGCTTGCATTAAGGTACTAAACGCGCTCACCACCACTGCCACCCATAGGCCTGGCCTAGGACCTATCAAAAGCGTTGTCAGTATAGGGGCAAACGCTAGAGGAATAGCAAAAGGCAGCACAAAGGACCAAAGAGGCACAGACGCAAGCCAGGCAAGCTCTCCGAGTTCTAGTATAAGACGTATGCAAGCGAGGTTTACCAGCACCAGCAAGGCTGGCAAAAGGCGATAGCGCTTAGAAGACTTGTAAGACGGCAGAGCGATCTTAATATATAAAACAGTCGTTCCTATGATCAGTAATGTCGCTAAAAGACGGTGGAGCAAGAAGATATTTAAGCCAAAATTGCCATCCTGGTGTGCTTTTAAAGACTGTCTATAAGCCTGCAGCTCCTCATAGTCGTAATCATTAACAATAGTACCTGCAGGTAGGATGACCTGGCCACGAGGGACGGTCACCTCTACCGGCTCTATCTTTGCCAGAGCCTCGTCTAGCTTTTGCTGAGTAGCCGTGGCATCATAAAAAAGGTTAGGCTCTAGGCCGTTCTTTAATAGCATGTAGAGCCATTGGAGCATCTCCACATCATAGTCTAAGCTATAAAGCTGTAAACGCAGGGCTCTCAAAGCTTCATTCTTAGACGGATAAGGAAGATGGCTAGATCCCACCACCTCCTTTAGACGTACTGCCGGTTTAGGATCTAATAGCTCTAAACCCCGGGAAGCCTCTATCCCTCTTTTGGCTATAGTACTTAAAATCTCCAGCCCTTCTCTAAAAAAAAGGACACGCTCAGACGCCTCACAGCTTTGAAGGAAACGTAAAACGATATCTGCCCTTAAGCTTGGGCCGGGGCTAAAGTCTAGCAAGGCTGCTTCTAGATAGGGCAAGGCGTCCCCTTCTGGGCCTTGAGCATCTAGCTTGAGCTTGGGCTCTAGTGTTTCTAATAATGCTTCGAGCTTGCTTAAAAAGCTTTGGACCTGCAATACAGGCTCCCAATCTACCTTATAAACCGGGGCTAGCCTCAGGCTTGCCTGCTGCTTGAGCTCGTGGGTACGGAGGGTACTTGTATAGGTAAAATGAAAATCTGCTACGATCCGCTGCCTGGCTGTATGCCCAGGTAAAAGCCTTGGACCAACCGGAGACTGTCCTACAAAACAAACCACAACCGCTAAGACACAAAAGCCTAAAAGTACACAGGTAGGTAAGGGCTTGATAGCAGCAAACACAGAGGGCTTTTTATAAATATCTTTGAGAAGAGCTTCTTTCCGAGAGTCTCCATGCTTAGGCTTTGCTAAAAGGCGCTTTAAAAAATACATAGATGCTTAGAGCTTGCTAAGGTTGGCATAGGCCTCGATGATAGCCTGGACCAGGGGAT
>CAZEFS010000104.1:0-4337 GCA_964511545.1 uncultured Opitutales bacterium | reverse complement strand
AGGCCGGTTCCTCATTTATTTCGCCTCGCCCAGAAACCAGGCTTCAGGCTACGCCCGACACGTCGCTGCACGAGCTACTTGTCTCCGACGTGTCAGGCGAGCTTGTAGAACGACGCCCGACCTGTCAAGTGTAGCTCGTCGTGTCAGGCATAGTTCGCAGAACGACGCCTGAAGCCCATCCCGGAGGGGCCTGCATTTTTATGTAATTTTAGGCTTGACTTTTTGCTTTAACTTTTATATACCGGAATCTATAATTTATTTTTGTCCTTTTATATTCAATTCATTTTTCTAAGTTTTTGCAAGCTCTTTTTAAAAAAAGAGGTTCTCACCGTTTTTTTAAGATGAAGAGGAAAGAGGGCTCCCCCCCTCCCCCCCTCCCCCCTACGCCCTCTGGGCTGGGTTCTACGAATCTACTATGAAACCAACTGTCACCTATCCAAACCCACACACCTTTTACCCAATTGAAGGGATAAAACGCACTGTTTTTCTTAAAAATGTCATTCGAAACCCCAAAATCCAAGTAGGAGACTACACCTACTACGATGATCCTGAAGACGTCCATAACTTTGAGAAAAACGTGCTCTACCTCTTTGATTTCCTAGAAGATCGGCTCATCATAGGCAAGTTCTGCCAGATAGCGAGCGGCGTAAAGTGTATCATGAATGGGGCCAACCACCCTCTCAATGGGGCTTCTACCTATCCTTTTAAAGTTTTTGGCAAGGCCTGGGCAGAGGCGGAGTTGGCACCTGCTTCTAAAGGGGATACGGTCGTGGGCAATGATGTGTGGCTTGGGCATAGCGCGGTGCTATTGCCAGGAGTCAGTATTGGAGACGGAGCCATCGTGGGGGCCCAGAGCGTCGTCACCCAAGATGTTGAACCCTACGCCATCGTTGGAGGAAACCCCGCGAGGCTGATTCGTAAACGCTTTGACGAAGAGACCATCGCCTTCCTTCTAAATTTAGCCTGGTGGGACTGGCCGGCAGAGAAAATCACAGAGCATATCAGCCTCCTGACTCGAGGGGATATGGCAGGGCTTAGAAAGATCGAAGCTTAAACCAAGACAGTCATTTTTTATATGAATACTATTAATCCTAGCGATAAAAATAATCCTTCAGCTCCTAGCGCAGATTCAGCTGAAGTCAATCAGCCTCAACCCACAGAAGCGTGCGAGCAAGTACACTCTGTGAGCGAAGAAGATAGAGTAAAGGTTCAAAGTTGTCTAGCTTTAGAGCTGACTAAGCCTCTTTATATTCTGGGATACCGTTACTTGCAGGAGTATGAAATCTTCCAAAAGCGTATAGACTCCGAACAGCCAGAGACTATAGTGACGCTGATGAGTGGGGCTGAGGCTATGCCTGTTCAAATATTGAAAGATAAAGCCTACCAAGCGATTGCATTAAAAAAACATCTTAATTTTTATTTTCGGATCTTAGCTCTAGAAAAGGTCAGTAGCCCCATGAAAAGGCTTGAAGTAGCCCTTGAAGCGCTCAAGATGTCTCCAAAGAGCTGTACACTAGAGAGTTATTATGCAATATTACAAGATCTCCTTCCTGAAGAGTGGAAAATCATTGCACGCAGCCTAGAGATAGACCCCGCAAATCCTTTATCGCTGAATGATTTAGGCGCTGAAGCATTAAGAGACTTAGACCTAAATCCGCATACACACTCAATCGAGTTGTTATCTGAAGAGGAGCTCAGCCTCGTATCAACGAATCTTGATAATTGCTATCACAATCTATTTAAGAAAGATGTATATTCAGAGGCTTTGTCTGTATTTTTGGATATCGCTGCAGGTCCTTATGGACGCATAGATAGTGTTTCAAATAAGATATTAGGCCTCTTGCGTCAGATTCAGCAGCAATCCAAGTTCGTGCCTGCTGGTATCCTTGAGCAGGTCCCTCAGATCTACAGTTCCCTCATCAAAGAAGGCTCTTTTTTTCCCATTCTGCGCCTAGAAATCCTTAAAACCATGGGAGCGTGTGAAGAAAGAACAAAACTGGCTGAATACTTACTGCTAGATCCATCTTCGCCTGTTGTGCTAGAGTTAAAGATTTTTAAATCTTCAACAATCGAAATGCCCATAGTTACTACCTATCTAGAATGCATAAAGCTTCTTCAAGATGACTCTAAGATAGATCACTTATTGGAAACGATTTATAAGTTACCTGTTTTTAATCATACGACCCAGTTTTATTTGATTTTATTGAAGTTGGAGAACAGTCAAATTGCAAAGCGTTTGATACAACGCACAGCAAATAAAGAGACTGATCCCAACTGCCCTGAAAGCGATGCAATGCTTGAAGGGAAACATAAAGCTTTAGTGACTGCACAAGGGTGGTTTGACATGGGTGTTCGAGATTTTACTGATCACGGGTTCCACCGGCCTTCCTTGTAATCAAGATCATATCTAGTTTTGAAAGAAGTCGGAAATCAAAATCCTTAGTTGTAGCTTTGTACGCTCTGGTTTTTCTAGACAGGCTTGATAGGATGCACCCCCTCCCCCCTCCAACAAACAAGCAAGCAAAAGCCCTTCTGTTTCGGCCTAGGTATGAGCCAATCCCTAATTTTCAAACACTAAGGCTTCCTGGCTGGCACTAGTATGAGAGGCTTTGCCTTGCAGCTCTAGGGCTCTGGGCTCTACGGGTATCATATCTAAGGGGGCTGTATCGACTAGAGGTTTAGAAGCTTTGATGTGCAGCTGGCTGAACTTGCGCGCTACGGGTAGTAGGCGAGACTCCATCGACACCAAAGACTTATTGTAGGCCTGTACGGTCTTTTCTATCCCTTTTCGCAAGTCATGAAAATGGTCTCCAAATACACTAATACGTTCATAGAGCTCTTCTCCTAGGCGGCTGATAGCACGGCTTTCTTGGTTGAGGGCTTCTTGCTGCCAGCCATAGGCAACGGTTTTAAGAAGGGCAATAAGCGTCGTGGGCGTTGCGAGGAGGACCTTTTGGCCCGCTCCCAGCTCTATGAGCGTTGGGTCCTGCTCGAGGGCTGCGCTAAAAAAGGAT
Source organism: uncultured Opitutales bacterium (assembly GCA_964511545.1). Taxonomy (GTDB): domain Bacteria; phylum Verrucomicrobiota; class Verrucomicrobiia; order Opitutales; family CAZEFS01; genus CAZEFS01. The sequence continues at coordinate 1,323 of CAZEFS010000104.1, read as the reverse complement.
TCACCTGGGATGAAAAGGACCACAAACTCAGGCGAGCCCTCTAACTGCTTCCAATACTGCTTGGAGCTCAGCTTTGTAATATGGTCTCTCAGATGGCGGGTGTGGGCCTGAAAATGGACCTTCATCTGTTCTGGTTCGTGGCATTGGATAGCCTCTAGGTAGCTGGCTAAGGGCGTCTTGGCATCGACAATAATGGACCTGCCACTGGGGAGCTTTACTATCATATCGGGCCTTTGGCGGCCGTCTTCGGTATCCAGCGAATGTTGCTCCACAAAGTCTACATGGCTCAGCATTCCAGCAAGCTCTACTGCCCGCCGCAAGTGCATCTCCCCCCACTGGCCACGGACCTGCGGAGAACGCAGGGCTTTTACCAGGTTGTGGGTTTCGGCCTCTAGTTTGACTTGCGAAGCTAGGAGATACTTCACCTGCTCGCTCAGGCCTACATAGGCACCCAAGCGAGACTTTTCTAGCTCGTCTATATGCGTTTGTAGCTGCAAGAGTTTCTCTTGCAAAGGCTTGAGGACTTCCTGGATATTTCCTTGATTGCGCTCAAAATCTTGCTTGGAGGCGGCCTGGAAGTGCTCAAAACTATGCTTGGCTAAGGTAAAAAAGCTTTGGTTATTCTGGGTTAGGGCCTCCGCCGATAGGCTCTTAAAAAGCTCTGTTAAACGGCTATTATTTGAAGCTAGAAGCTCCTCTTTTTCACGTATTTTTTGTAAATCTTGCTCCCGCAGAGCCTGTAAGGCATAAAGCTCTTTTTCTAGGCCTTGCTTTTGAGCCTCTACAGCTAACTTTTCCTTCCACAAAGCCCTATAGAGCACAAGGGCCAACCCCATCATGCATAAGAGGCCGATCAAAAAGCTGCTAAGAGAAAATTCCATCGCTCCATACTGCTACAATCCTAAAGAAAGAGTCAATCCGTATTCCCTAGCTTAACAGCTAGATTGGCCAACTGCGCCAGCTATGGATCTAGGCTGATACCTACTCTCTTCCAGCTTTTTCAAGAGGGAAGCGGGGTAGTAGCAATGAGAGACTATCTAACCGTTAATCGTTAACCCCGGTATCCGCTTCTTAAGTTGCTCTTTGGCATTGTTAGTAAACTTATTAGACCCACTCAATCCTAAGTTTCTGAGCTTAGTCATCCTCGCAAGGTGCTGCAAGCCTGCATCGGTAAGCTGTGTACAACCCTGTAAGTTTAACACCCAGAGCTGCGTGAGCCCCGCAAGGTGCTTCAAGTCCTGATCGGTAAGCTTATTACAACCATACAAGTCTAAAGACGTCAGCTGAGTCAGCCTCGCAAGGTACTGCAAGCCTGCACCGGTA
>CAZEFS010000103.1:4116-4341 GCA_964511545.1 uncultured Opitutales bacterium | reverse complement strand
AACCATCCCATCGCCCGGGCTATCGTGCGCTATGCAAAGCAAAGGGCAGTGGAGGTACTGCCAGTATCTCAGTTTCAGTCATTAGTGGGTAAGGGGCTAAAAGGCTATGTGGGTCAGGAGCAGTGTATCTTGGGTAGGCGAGAGCTTTTGGCTCTTGGGCCATTTAAAGAGTGGCTTTCGGCTATTCCTCATCCTGAGGAAGGATTTACAGAGGTCTGGGTTGTA
>CAZEFS010000103.1:0-4103 GCA_964511545.1 uncultured Opitutales bacterium | reverse complement strand
TGCTAAAGGATACTCTGCGGCCAGAGTCTAAGGCAGTTTTACAAGCCCTAAAACAAAGAGGACTGCATACCGTTATGCTAACAGGAGACCATTCTGGTGCTGCCCAGAAAGTGGGGAAAGCTCTAGGCATTGAAGATATACAAGGTGGCCTCAGCCCTGAAGAGAAGGTTCGGGCTATCCAAAAACTCTCCCAGCATGGCAATAAAGTAGCCATGATAGGCGACGGAGTCAATGACGCTCCTAGCCTGGCGGCAGCTTACGTTTCAGTAGCTATGGGTGCAAGAGGGAGTGACGCCGCCCTAGAGCAGAGCGAAGTCATCCTCATGCATGATCGTATAGAGAATTTCCTTGAAGCCTACGAGCTCAGCCTTGCTGCAAAAAAAATCATCCATCAAAATCTTTTTATTTCATTGGGGACTATCGTGGTAATGGTTTTTTCCGCAAGTTTTGGCTGGGTGCCGCTTAGCTTAGGCGTCTTTGCACATGAGGGTTCTACGGTGCTTGTTTGCCTGAATAGCCTGCGTTTGCTATTTAAAAAGCGTTGTTTGAGCTCTCAGAAAAACCCTCTTGTTCAGACTCCTTAAGGCCTGAAACTCAGTTTTGCAGAGCTAATCGCTCCCCTTAGCTGTCTACTCGTTTCTTTTAAAATAGAAACTTCCCTTATTTTGCAAAAGCCGTTATACTAGGCTTTGTTTTATGTTTCTTACCCCTTTGCAGTTTGTGCAACGCTTGGAAAGCGCCATTCTAGAAGCTCTCAGGTCTTACGAAAATCTGAAGGATACAGCCTTGGCCTGCTACCGATTTTTAGACTTTAATAAGAAAATTGTCTCGCTCGAGGTGGTGCTTAGCCTTAAGGAAGTTCCTTCGAAGATGCTTAAAGGGGTCCTGGACGTGCAGCAAATCTCAGCTGATGGAGACGATCAGAGTGCTTTTAGCCTTCGTTTTCGTGCTCTAGAGTTCCAAAAAGAGCGTCTTTGCTTGTTGAAAACAAAGGAGGACTTGGATCGAGAGGTGAAAACGGGCACGCTATTTTTTAAATACTGTTTTTTAAACTATCTTGCCCAGGCCCAAGTACCCAATCTTGTTCCACTAGAAGGCAGCCTAGAGTCTTACCTAAAAAATGGGTCTGAACTTTAGCTCAAAAAGGGTATCTTGCTTTTTTATCCTGCTGGATCTTTTTTTTGAGGTTGTTTATCGCTAATTTGCAGCCACAAGATCCACAGCTTTTTTTATTCTTGTTATAATCATACACGATATATTTTAGGGCCACGCCTAAGCACAAAAAGGGAAGCAGTGTATCTAGCAAAAAAGCAAGCATGCCTATACTCTGAAACTAGGCTCTAAGCCTTATCCTGACACGCGCAAGCCGTGCAGCGCTGGCTTTCAGCTTTAGGGGCTGGTGTTTCAGCCATAACTTGCTCCGGAGCTCTCTTTGGGGGAGAAGGGGGAGGGATGTCCTGGCTGAGGTCCGTGGCTGCGCGTCTAAATTCATTGACAGCCTTGCCAATGCTTCTAGCGAGCTCTGGCAAACGTTTTCCGCCAAATAGAATCAGCGCTACGAAGATGATGAGGAGGAGTTGCCCTCCTTGGATGTTGTATAAGAAGGCTAAACCAGTGGGCTGTAAGATCATAGTAGGAAGTAATAAAGGCAGATCTATTGAAGGAAGATTCCATGTAAAAGCCTGAGAATGGATGATTTTAGGATCGCTAATAAACTAACAAAAGGCTAGACTCATTCTTTCCTAAGTGCAATTCTTTTTTTTACTGCTTCATGAAAGTATGTTTTTGGGGCACGCGTGGTTCCTATCCTGCTTCCTTCTCGGTAAAGGAGCTGTCAGAAAGACCCCAGCTACAATCCTTAGAAGGCTTAGCCCAGCCATTGAGAAATAGCCCTTCTCTTCCTAGTACTTATGGAATACATACAAGCTGCGTGGAGATACAAGCTAGAGCAATGGAAAACACGCATCTTCTCTGCGATGCAGGTACCGGCATTATAGAGTTTATAGAGAGTTTCAATCACACCCCTGTAGCCCCTAGAGCCCCTCAAACCTTTCATATATTCTTATCTCATCTGCATTGGGATCACATTTGGGGTTTTCCGTTTTTTGCAGTCAAGGTACCTCCTAAAAGCCATATTATTCTTCATGGCCATCATGAGGCTATAGAACGGGTGTTCCGTAGTATGTTTGATACGCCAGTCTTTCCCGTAGCTTTTAAAGATCTCAAGGCAAAAGTGAGCTTTGATATTAAAAAACCAAGTTCGAATTTTAAGATAGGCTCGACAACCATCACCAGCCTTTTACAAAAACACCCCGGCCTTTCCTATGCTTATAAATTTGAATCCCACACCAAGACTGTTATCTATTCTACAGACTGCGAGCACCCAAAAGGTGACTACGCTGCTCCATACCCCTTTGTAGCCTTTTGCAAGCACGCAGACCTTCTTATTTTTGACGCCATGTCTTCTTTGGCAGAGGTTCGGCAAAGAGGCTGGGGCCACTCTACCTACAAGGTGGGTATAGAGCTTGCTCTATGGGCGAAGGTCCAGCACCTCCTATTTTTTCATCATGATCCTAGCTTAAAAGATGATACCTTGCATGCCTTCCTTGGCCTGGCCCAGGCCTATAAAGATGAATACCTAAGCTCTGGGGTCTTACCCTTTGCTCCTGCTCCACTAAAGCTTTCCATGGCTTTTGATTCCCTTCGTATTGGTATCTAATGTATCAGGACGCTGGAGTGAAACGATTTCCAGTTCTCATTTCTCTTTTTTTATGAAAAATAAGGTAGACATTTATGAAAAAACCTGCATATCATTAAGTGTAACTGAAGCAGTGCTTTCGGCCTGCTTTGGAAACTATTTTTTTCTTCCCCCTAGCTTCCTTTTTGTGTATAAAAAATAGAATTCCCTAGAAAGTCCCCCCACCCCATGTTGCCGGATGCTCCCAGTCATCAGTTGTCAGAGCCTTCTTCTAAGGAAGGTGCATTCAACCCCCAAGCCTCGCTATCACGCCGAGCTTTCCTAAAAGCGTTTCTAGCTTTTTTAGGCCTTTTCAGCTTAAGCCGTTACTTTACGGCTAGCGCACGTTCTCGTTCTGGCTTACAGGTTTCTACTGTGGTCCCTTCGCCCCAAGCCTTGCCAGATGCCCGCACGGTAGCCTATACGAGTCACAACCCTCTTCAGAAAACGAATGCCTAATATTTTCCCAAAGAGAGCTAATCGCTACCCCTTGAAAGTACTCATTGCCCTAGGCGTGCTAGGAGCAGGGATAACCTTAGGTCTTACCTATTACTGTACTCCAAAGTATACAAACGTAGGCTATCAGCCTCTACAACCCGTCGCGTATGACCATTATCTTCATGCCACCCAGTTGGGCTTAGACTGTCGCTACTGCCACACCTATGTGGATAGGTCCGAGCATGCAAACATCCCTGCTACGAGCACCTGTATGAACTGTCACCAGCATATATTAACAGACTCTCCTAACCTTGCCCCGGTAAGAGACAGTTTTGAAAGCGGAGAGCCTATTTCTTGGGTGAAAATTCACAATACACCTGGCTATGTTTACTTTAATCACTCCGTGCACGTGAATCGCGGTATTAGCTGCATCGAGTGCCATGGAGAGATTAACCACATGGAAAAGGTGTACCAGGCCAAGCCGCTGAGCATGTCTTTTTGTCTAGACTGCCATCGTAATCCAGAAAAGTTTATCCGTCCTCTAGATGCTGTTTATAACCTAGACTGGAAGCCCCAGGAAGGCAGTTTAGAGCAAGGTAAAAAATTTGTCCATGACTGGAAGGTCACCCCCCCACAATCCTGTTCAGGTTGCCACCGATGAAACGTATCTTTCTACATCCCGAGCCTACAACGGCTGAATTAACTGGTCCGCATTACTGGCGTAGCCTAGATGAAAAAGGCGATAGCCCAGAATTTCGAAATTGGCTAGAGCGGGAATTTCCCTCTGGCGCAGCGGAGCTCAGTAGCCACGAAGGTTCTATGGATAGGCGGCATTTTTTGAAGATTATGGCGGCTTCTTTTGGCCTAGCGGGCCTGAGTTTAAGTGGCTGCCGCGAGCCAGAAAAGTCAGTTTTATCCTATGCAAAGC
>CAZEFS010000102.1:0-4351 GCA_964511545.1 uncultured Opitutales bacterium | reverse complement strand
AAATCCTTTTAAACAGATCGCAAAAACCATAACGATGACCTACCAAACCCTCAGCAGCCTTGTGCATCGCAAGACTGACATCGAGCTCAAACACCTCATGGGCCCGCCAGGCATTATGCGTACCTTTCATAGCTTTTCAAACAGTGATATTCGCCTCGCTTTGTGGTTTACCTTGGTGCTCAACATCAACCTCGCTATTTTTAACCTTCTCCCCATTCCTGTTCTCGATGGAGGGCACCTACTATTCGCAACCCTAGGGAAAATCTTTAAGAAAGAGATCCCTGCCACCCTCATTGCAAAAATACAAGGGACCTTCATGGTTCTGCTCTTTTCGCTGATGCTCTATGCAAGCTTCTTTGATATTTGCCGCTGGCGAGGAGAAAGACAGGAAGATAAAGCCTTTCAAAAAGAAAAACTCCTTTATCTGCCTCCGCAGTTTGATCCTAGAGCCTAGAGTGCTTCAGGTGAGGTCACCAGTAGCTTTCTGTGAGATAAAAAAGGAGATCCTTCACCTCTTACTTCTCTTCTTACTCTTCCCTTAGAGGTTTTGCAGTTTTACCCAGTTTTCATAGACAGGGTGAGTCCGAAAAAGGCTATCATGCGTCCCCTCAGCGACGATAGATCCCTGGTCAAAGACAAGAATCTTATCTGCTTTTTGAATGGTGCTGAGGCGGTGAGCGATAATAAGCACCGTTTTATGAGCCCTGAGGCGCTCTAGCGCTTCTTTGATAGTCTGCTCGCTCTCAGAGTCTAGGGCAGAAGTAGCTTCGTCTAAGATTAAAATGGGAGCATTCTTTAAAAAGGCCCGGGCTAGAGCAATACGCTGCTTTTGCCCGCCAGAGAGCCTATCCCCTCTATCACCTACGACGGTATCATAACCCCCTAGCCCTAGGATAAATTCATGGGCAAAGGCATTTTTAGCGGCTTGGTAGACAGCGTCTTTTCCGGCTCCTTCAGCGGCCAGCAAGATATTATTATAAATCGTATCATGAAAGAGCACAGGGTGCTGTGATACAACGCCTATAGCCTTCCGTAAAGTAGGCAAACTGAGGCTTCGGATGTCTTTGCCGTCTATACAAATACTGCCAGAAGATACATCGTAAAAACGTGGCAAAAGCTTAGAAAAAGTCGTCTTCCCTGCCCCACTATGCCCCACCAGTGCGCACGTGCTATGGGCCGGGATATGGACGGAAATACCCTGGAGGACGGGCTTTTCCTGATAGGCAAAAGACACGTTTGAGAAGCGAATATCCCCTCTCACCCTCTCTAAGGGCAAGGGATGAGGAGGGCTCTGGATCGGACAAGGCAGGTTTAAAATCTCATTCACACGCTCTATGGCCCCATGCGTACGATGGACATTGCCTAAAAGGTTGCTTAGCTTTTTTAGCGGATCCAAGGCAAAATAAAGCCCCAGGCCCATGGCGCTAAATACAGAAAAAGGAATCCCCTTAAAATAGGCATAGATAAAAACAAAAGCAATCAAGACTGCCCCCACAAACTCCATAATAGGCTGCTGGAGTTTTAAGTAGCGAAGGAGCTTTAGCTCAAACGTATTGTAGTGCTGTAGATGGCCTTCAAAGCGGGTTTGCTCTTGCTGTTCTAGCGTATAAGAGCGGACTTCTATCAAGGCCTGAAGGCCTTCATTAAGGCAGTGGGCCACTCTTCCGGCTGCGTCTTGAGCCTGGCGGCTGCGGCAGCGGAGCTTTTTTTTAATAAGACGTGTAGGAAGGATGCAAAGTGGGGTAATCCCTAAGAAAACGAGCAAAAAGATACTATTATGATGCTTGAAGGACAGATAAGCTAGCCCCCCAATGGCAGATACAATCTGTATGGGTTGTTTAAACAATTCTGAGGCTAGCTCTAACAAGACGCTCTGAATGGCGTGAGTATCAGAACTGACTCGGTGGAACAGGTCTCCTTGCTTATGCGTATCAAAGAAAGAAAGTGGCAGCTCTTGTAGTTTTTTGAACAAGGCTTGTTTGATATTGCTAGCAATCAACAAGCCACAGTATCCCATAAAGTACGTATTTAAAAAGCCAAAAAATCCTCGAACACTAAAAAGAAAAGGTACTAAAAGAGCGATTTGAATAATTTGAAACAAAGAGTAGGTCTTAGTCTCTGCTTCAAAGACTTTTTTAAATACCCATTCAAAAATAACCGGGATCCCAAAGCCGCTACACACTCCATAAATAAGCCCACAGAGTAGAGTCAGAAAAAAGAGGCGCTTATGAGGTTTTAGATAACGCAAAAATGGGAAAAGCTGCTTCATGAAGCCTTCATACAAAGCAGATTCCCTAACAGAGGGCAATACAGAAGGAAGCTCTGATATGATATTTAAGCCTATCTCACTCAGCTACGATCTATCAAGACCTAGCGTTTTTTCTTTTATTAGACCTCCTTGGGAAACTGATCCTCGCGTAAGGGGGGGGGCTTGTTGGGCGTAGCCCAACGAGCGTAGCCTGATTCGCCTTCGCTTTTCAAACTACGGCGTAATCCTAACTCTTACCTCGCGTAGGGGGGCCTGTCGCCCGACGTGTCGGGCGAAGTTCGCAAGAACGAAGCCTGATTCGACTTCGCCAAGGCTTCGTCGTAATTTTAGCTCTATCCTTGCGTAGGGAGGAGGGGGTCAGCACTCTTTTTTTTTCAGCTTAAAAAAACGGTGAGGAAATCTTTTTTAAAATGAGCTTGCAAAAACTGAGAAAGCTGATTTGAATGTAAAAGAACAAAAATAAATTATGGGTTCTGGTGTATAAAAGTTGAAGCAAAAAGTCAAGCCTAAAATGCGAAAAAAATCATACTACCTGACAAAAAATATTTAGGGCTCATGAACAGTGGAAAAAAGTGAGGTAATACAGGCGGCCAAAAAGGGATCTGAAGAAACTTTTAGAGGGGGAGCCGTGGGCCTTTATGATAAAGCGAATAGGAAAATGTGAAGAAATATAGAGTGCGTGATGGAAGACATAGAGGAAGCATAGAATGAGAATGTGGATTAAATTTCGAAGTTTAAAGGGGTCTGTGATGCTTGTAGATGCTATATTAGTCCTTTTGCGAAACCATTTTCTTTTGCTCCCTGGCTTCAGGCTTCGCTCGTTGAGCTTCGCCTGACAGGTCAAAATCTTCATGTACGCTTTGTGTAAACTTCCCCATACGCTCTTCGAGTTTTGGGCGACAGGCCGGTTTTGCTTCTATTTTTTCCTTCCCAAAAACCAGGCTCGCTCTTCAGGCGTCGTTCCGCGAACTACTTGTCTCCCCACGTGTCAGGCATCTCCACTACGCCAAGCCTACGGGAGACAGGTAGCTCGTAGAGCGTAACCTGAAGCTTTTTATCTTCCGACGTTTTAATGTAAGCAGATAGCATAGTTAGGAGCGTAGGGAGACGCCCGGCACTGCAGGCAATAAGTTCCCCTACACGAGGTTAGAGCTAAAATTACACCGTAGCTTGAAAAGCGAAGGTGAAAGACCAACCAAGATAATACGCAGGTCCGCAAGAGGTCTATTAAATTGATTGGCCTGCCCATCTCCCTACCCTAAAGCTTTCGAGAGACAAGAACCTTCGAGGTAAAGGAAGCTCAGGAGTGGCCTATCAAACGTAGTTCATCGTCTTGGCGTAGTTCACAGACAGAAGAGCATATGAGAAAATGGAGAGTGTTGATAGAAAGATAGATTTATAGCAAGAAGAACGGATGAAAAAAATATAAAATACAGAGGGAATTGCGTGCAAAAAATTCGAATGCAAGGAGGTGGTTAAGAACGGAAGAGTAAGAGGAAAGCAACGGTATCGTTGCATGAGATGTGGACTTAATTTTGTAAAAGGAGATGATCGGACAAAACCTAGCACGGCTGTAAAAAAAGCGTTGAGTGTTATTTTGTATGCGATGGGCAAAGGATTTTTTAATATATTAGGCAAACTGTTTGGGCATTCGCGCTCCTTAATGTATCGTTGGATAGTGGAAGCAATGGATCGTACAGCAGAACCAGCAATCGAAGGTAAGACCAAAGAAATGGTATTGGATGAAATGTGGCATTTTGTGGGTTCAAAAAAAAACAAAAAATGGATCCTCAAAACCTTGGGTCGTAGTACACGGCGAACCCTTGCCTGGGTGGTCGGCAATCGTGATGCTGCAACCTTCCAGCAGCTTTACAACAAAGTCAAGCACCTAACACAATGTATTTTTTATACAAATAATTGGGATGCCTTTGCTCGCGTATAGTAAATTAAGTTGATATAGCGTATAAAAACTATTTTAATTTAAAACAAAAAATGAAAACATATAGTATAGATCTACGTAAAAAGGCGATAGAATTTATTGATCAAGGCAAGACGCAGAAAACAGCAAGTGAAGTGTTTAGC
>CAZEFS010000101.1:0-4497 GCA_964511545.1 uncultured Opitutales bacterium | reverse complement strand
GCTCTAGCATCCAAGAGCCTTACGCCTTGTGCTTCAATTTCATCCGCCAAAGAACCAAAGACAGTCTCTGCGTTACGGATCTTTAACTTGGCTAGCAGCAGCAAAGCCTTAAAATCAGGCTGCATGCCCCTAAAGAGCTTTTTAGGCCTAATTTGTCCTACCATAATCGTATAAGACGCGCCAAAGGCCTTTAAGCCTTTTAAAAGCTTTCCGACTTGGCCCACTTTTAGGGTCAACTTTTCTTCGTCTTTAAAACTAGCTAACAGAGCAGCCTCCGTCTCGCCCTCAAAGGCAATGAGGGAGAGCTTCATCCCTTGCTTTCGGATGGCTTCTGTCATGAGAAGTGGGTAAATCCCAGAGCCTGCGATTAAGACTATAGGTTTTTCCGGTTCATAGGCTGGGGGTAGAAACTGGGAGAGTGGAGTTTTCATCTAGTCTACTACCAAATTTAAAATTTTACCCGGCACATAGACTTCTTTTTTCAGGACTTTTCCTGCCAAGGCTGCCGCCACTTTGGGGTGGGCTTTGGCTTCAGCTAGTATGAGATCCGGCTCCTTGTTGACATCTAGGCAGAGCTCTGCCCTCATTTTACCATTTACCTGGACAATCAGCTTGAAGGTTGATTCTGCGAGCACTGCAGCTTCATAGGTGGGCCAAGGCACATTGGAAATGCTGGGCTTATTCCCTAATCGCACCCACAGTTCTTCTGCTATATGTGGAGCAAAGGGCGCTAAGAGCTGAAGGTAGCACTCTAGGCTAGCTTTTGTTAGGCTTTCTTGTTTAGCAAAGGCGTTGATACAAATCATCAGCTGAGAAATCGCCGTGTTAAAGCGTAAGTGCTCAATATCTGCACTCACTTTTTTAATGGTAGCCTGCAAGAGCTTTTGGATGTCTAGGGCTTCTGGGCCGTCTTTCAGTTTGGGGCGCAGGCCTCCTGATTCTGATATGTACGTTCTCCAGACTTTTTTCAGAAAACGGCTCATCCCTTCAATACCCTGGGTACTCCAAGGCTTAGAGGCTTCTAAGGGACCAAGAAACATTTCATACAAACGTAAAGTATCTGCTCCATACTGCTGTACTACGGTATCTGGGCTCACCACATTGCCCCGGCTCTTACTCATCTTATGGGCTCTAGCTTCTATGCGAATCGTGGCATCTTCTTTTAAAACAAAATGGTCTCCGTCTTTCATAACCGCATCTTTGCTAATACCATAGCCCTGTACGGCTTCCCCTGTTCTCATATCCGTATGCGTAGCACTGACCCATTCATAGGATAGGGCCTCGCCCAATTTATTTTTGTAAAGGGTAAACTCCAGCTCTCCTAAGATCAAACCTTGGTGGACTAAACGTTGAAACGGCTCTGCGGTAGAGACTATTCCCAACTCATACAATACCTTATGCCAAAACCGAGCATAGAGCAAATGCAAAACGGCATGCTCTGCACCGCCAATATAGATATCAGGCCCTTTCCAATAAGCTTCTAAGGGAGGGTCTATCAGGGCCTTCTCATTTTTTGGGTCTAGGTACCTAAGGTAATACCAGCAGGATCCCGCCCATTGGGGCATCGTATTGGTCTCTCTGTGGCCCTCAAACCAATCGTTTCCTAAGGTTTGGTCTTGTAGCTGGCTCTTAGAAATGACTGCTCCTGTTTTGATATTCACGCATACTGTTACCCATTCCGTAGCATTGGCCAAAGGGCTTGCACCTGTAGGAGCAGGCTTATACGCTTTTACTTCTGGAAGCAATACGGGCAGCGCTGAAGCTGGCATAGGCAAAGCATACCATAGGGCCCCGTCTGCATCCGTATACGTTACAGGCTCTGGGGGCAAAAACTCCTGAAAAGGGCTCTCAGGATCAGCTTTCACCCTCTTATAGGCTAGTTGCTTCACCCAAATGATAGGAAAAGGCTCCCCCCAGTACCGCTGGCGAGAAAATAGCCAATCCCGCAGCTTATACTGCACCTTTGGGGTAGCCTTGCCTTGGGCAGAAAGGTCTTGTAGGATTTGTTTTTTAGCTAGTTCTAGGCTTAGGCCATTATAAGGACCCGATGCCATAAGGCAGGCTTCTTTCTGAGCTGCTGCGTCTGCAGGTTCTATGACATTTCGGCTAGCTAGGCCATACTTTTGGGCAAAAGCTCTGTCTCTTTCATCATGTGCAGGCACGCCCATGACAGCTCCTGTACCATAAGAAGGAAGGACGTAATCAGCCACCCAAATCGGCAGCCGTTCTTGGTTAATAGGATTGATGGCATAGGAGCCTGTGAATACCCCTGTTTTATCCTTTTCAAGCTGGGAGCGAAGGAGGTCACTCTTAGCGGCAGCCTGGCGGATATAGGCTGCTACAGCTTCTTTTTTTTCAGGAGTGGTTAAAATTTTGACAGAAGGGTGTTCAGGTGCTAGGGCCAGATAGCTAACTCCATAGAGGGTGTCTATACGTGTTGTAAATACGTTAATAGTAGCTTCTGTGTCTGCTTCAAACACTAAGTCTACCCCTTCGGACCGGCCAATCCAGGCTATTTGCTGGCGCTTGGTAGAATCTGGCCAGTCCAGGTCATCCAAGCCTGATAACAATTGCTCAGCATATGCCGTAATACGCAAGACCCATTGCCTGAGCTTTCGCCTTTCTACAGGGTGGCTGCCCCGCTCTGATTTACCGTCTATCACCTCTTCGTTTGCCAAGGCTGTCCCTAAGGCTTCACACCACCAAACGGGCTGTTCATCCACATAGGCCAAGCCTTTTTTGAAAAGCTGGAGAAAGATCCACTGCGTCCACCGATAAAAGCTGGGGTCTGTAGAACTAATTTCCCTATCCCAGTCTAAAGCAAAGCCAAGGCGCTTGAGCTGTCGTTTAAAAACTGCAATATTTTGATCTGTATTCACGGCAGGGTGTATCCCCGTTGCGAGGGCATGCTGCTCTGCTGGCAAGCCAAAAGCATCCCAGCCCATCGGGTGCAAGACGTTGTAGCCCTTGGCCTTATAGGTCCTAGCCAAAATATCCGTAGCTGTATACCCCTCTGGGTGTCCAATATGCAAGCCTGATCCCGAGGGATAAGGAAGCATATCTAGAACATAGTATTTAGGCCGGCTAGGGTCGTCTTGGGCCCTAAAGGTTTTTTCTTTATCCCAATAGGCCTGCCATGAGGTTTCTATCGTCTCAAAGGAGTACTCCATAGTTGATCTTAGGTTTAGGCCCTTATAAGACGCGGTTTTCCTTAAAAATTCAAGCAGAATGCTCCGTTTGATCCAAAAAATCTTGTAAGAGGATAGTTGCTGCCCGGGAATCCAGCTCACCACTTTTCCTATAGGCTTGCTGCTGACGGAGGCCCTTGGGTTTCTTTTTAAGCTGACTTGCATCCTGCGTGGTATAGGCTTCATCCACGCTAAAGACCGGCAGCTGAAATTGCTCTTTTAAGAGCTTAACAAAGCTCTCTACGCGCTCCACTGCCTTCCCTGAAGAGCCATTTGTGTGATACGGATAGCCAACTACCAAAGCCTGGACCTTATGGGTCTGGATCAGGTCTTTTATATAGTGTAGGCGTAAATCCAGGGAAAGCTGCACAGCCGCTTTTAGGGGCCTAGCAATCCTCACCTCATCGGCATAGCTAAGGCCTATTCGCTTTTCCCCGTAATCTATACCCAAATAACGCACAACGCTTAGCCGCAGATGGTTTTATACTGCCTCTGCATTCATAGGAGCAGCTACGGGCTCTTCTACCTCTATTTTTTCTACATTTACGACAGAATCGCTATCATTGCCAGCTGGGAGAGCTTCACCCTCCTTAGATGTTTTTTTTTGAATGTAATCTTTCACAGCCACAACATCATCGATGAGGCCATCTACCACATTTTTAAGCTTTTCAGAAAAGCTACTCTCTGGCGCAGCCTCTCTATTATAGTATTGGCAACGCAAGACGCTAAGGATACCTAAGGTAAAAAAAATCAGAAAAAGTAAAATTTTCCTCATATCCCCTATTGTAGCAGTTATTAGGAAAAATCAAGCCTCAAAATAAGACTATGGCCTTCTATTCATTGGATGAGATACTTTTGATTCAAAACTGCAGTGTAGTGGCATGAATACTTCTTCTATTCCCTGCATTACGCACCCTATCTTTCTTCTTCACGTTTTCCTATTCCTTTTATCATTAAGGCCCACGGCTATCCTGCTAAAAGGTATTTGAGATCTTTTTTTGACCGTAATCTATTAGCTCATTTTTTATCACTCTCTCCCCTTCTTTTCCACTTTCTATGAACCCTAAATATTTTTTGTCAGCTAGTATAGCTGCACGTAATTATTATTTTTATTGACTTATCATTATCAATAACTCATTATATTAGAAATATAAAAAATTTATGAATAATAAAAATATAAACCCAAATCCAACAAAAAATGTTATCTCCATCCATACTTCAGCTCCGGCCAGCCAGGGTTCTGCTAGGCCAGCCGTAGGGCCAGGAAATAACTTACCAGCAATCGCTGCTGAGCTGCAGATTGCCCCTC
>CAZEFS010000100.1:0-4547 GCA_964511545.1 uncultured Opitutales bacterium | reverse complement strand
GGGGGTCTAGCTCACCTAGGACATCGTCAATGAGAACAAGAGGCACTGTCTTGGCTTTTTGTTCGAAGAACGCTCCCTGGGCCAACTTTAAAGCTAATACAGCACAGCGCTGCTGCCCTTCAGAAGCGTAGTCTTTGGCAAGCTTGCCCTGGATATAGACTTCAAAATCATCCCTATGGGGGCCTTCTTGCGTAGCTTTTAATAGACCATCTCGCTCTCTGTGCTTGGCCCAGAGTTTTTTCCAGCTTTCTTCATCCCTAGAGGCGGCTTCTTGAGAAAGCTTTACAAAATACGGGTCTGGATACGAATCTGGAGAATGATAATTTTCTCTTCGTAGGGGGGGGGTGCCCTCTTTTTTTATGGAATTTTTATATAAAAAACACAGAGCTTCCTCAGGATGCCCACTGAGTTTTTGATAAAAACTTATCATATAATGTTCTAGCATGCAGAGAGCTTCTAGACGTTTTTTGATCAAGATAGGAGCGGATTGAGCCATAAGCGCCTCGTAGGCATTGAAAAGGAGAGCCGTTTTTGAGCTACGCAAGAGGGCATTTCTCTCACCCAGAGCAGTGTGGTAGGTTTTTAGAGCCTGAAGGTACGAAGCATCTACCGCTGCTAGGCTAAAATCTAGCAGCCGGCGTCGTAAAGCGGGGGCCCCACGAAGAAAGGCACTGTCTTGGTTTGACAGAATGATGGTAGGGAAAAGGCCAAAAAAGTCTGAAAACTTTGAACAGGGTGTATCATTGAGCAAAACTTGCTTAGACTTGGGCTTAATTCTCAGCTCCAGGGTACAGTTGCCTAAGGCCTCCTGATGGAGGTGGTAGAGGATTCTGGCTTCATTCTGTCCATGGGTAATCCAAGCGGACGCCTCTTGCTGACGAAAAGAACGAAGCGCCGTCATTAAGGCCAGAGCCTCCAGAAGAGACGTTTTCCCTTGAGCATTGGCCCCTAGCAAAAAATTCCGGCCTGAGCTGAAATTCAGCCTTGCAAAAGGAATATTTCGAAAATGCTGCAAAGAGATGCTATCTACATGCATTACTAAAAGTATGGATAGAGGCTAGTGTTCTTAGCTAATAAGCTTAAAAGCACAAAAGCAAGTATTTTGACTTGAACTTCCTGACAAACCTGCTAGGGGTAAAAGCGTACAGTCTTTTTCAAACCTTAGGGCGCGGTAGCCAAGTGGTAAGGCCGGAGTCTGCAAAACTCCTATACGTCGGTTCGATTCCGACCCGCGCCTCTCCTTCTCTTAGCCTCGGATGAGGTTTCTCAATCCATCGAGCAGCAGCTGCTTTATAGAGCTCTCTTCCGGCAAGAGCTGAGCACATTCGTAACAAAAAAGCGGAGGCAAAAGAGGATTGAGGGCAAAAGCGGTAGCAAAACTTAACCGTAGACTATCCGCTTCCTTTGGAAGACAGCTGAGCGCTTGTTGGACTCTCGGGAGATGCAAAGACGTATCTCTAAGCGCTTTTTTCAGTAAATCGGTCTTTAAATCCCCTTTTGGAAGCGCTGCGATGCAAGGCAAACGAAAGTTTATATCCCGGCTAGGGTCCTGGGCAAAACGGCGCAGCAACGTTGTGCGCAGTTCTCCTTTAGGCATTTCCAAGATACAAGGCAGCCTGAATGTAAAAGCAATCGCTTCTCTTTGAGCAAAATCTGTCAACAAGCGGCCCTTCAAATTGAAATCTTTGAGCTGTCTTGCCGCGCTCACTTGTAGCTCTATAGGGAAGGCGGTATCTTGAGCAAAATTTGTAAAATAATTTTGTCTCAAAGCCTCTTCTTTTAACTTTGAAGCACAAAAATACTGAAGGTCTCGGGAAAGATCTGGCTGGGCCAAAAAGCTCTTCAGGGCTTGCTCTCTTTCGGGTGCTGCTAATCTCATAGCCCAGAGTACTCTTACTTCTGGGTCAGGACTATTCTTAAAATAGCTGGCTAAAGCTTCTCTTTGAGGACCAGGAGAAAAAGATGCAGCAAACGCGATACGCATATCTATGGGTAAGGCAGTATTTTTTGCAAAATCCTCAAACAGCTGGCCATGGTCTTGAGCTGGTAAAGGCTTTAATGCGCAACAAGCCCGCAAGAGAAGGGGCATAGTCTCATTGTAGGCAATATCCCTTCGCAGCCAGCTCATCCATGTAGGATGAGACAAGTTTATACGATAGGCTTCTTGTAAGCCTGGACTGATATGAGCAAAAAGCGCTTCTAGAGGGACGTTGCCTGGAGAGCATTCTACAAGCTCTAAGAAGCACTCTGCTTTCAAGCCTGGTTCTAAGCCATGAGCCAGGAATAAGGTTTTTAAAAGATGATATTTTTGAACACTGGCAAAAAGCTGTAACGCAGCACGGGCTCTAAGATTCACATCCAACGATTCGTCCTTTGAAAAAACTAGGAGGAGGCTATTTGTCTCAAAATTTTGTGGCACAGTCAAGGCACATTGTAGGCGCAAGGCTATAGGTATAGCAGGATTATTTGACAACACCATCAACTGTTCAATTCTCTCAAAAGATTTTGGCGCCTTGAGGGTATCTAAGACCGTATCCATTAAGGGGGTTATAGCGTGAGCAAGGGGAAAGTCTTCGTTAAGAGGATCGTGGGGACTAGCAGGAGGAGGGGAAATGAGGGTTACGTTTCTTTGGATAAGCTTTTTTAAAGCCTCTCGAGGCGGGCTGGAAAGTGTTTCGAAAGGATTGTAAGAAGGTGCTATTTCTTGTACTGTAGGGCTGGGGGTAACTGGGGAACTATCCGGGGAAGAGAGCTCTGAGAAATTAAATAAGAACGAAGGACTGACATCAGGGGTAGAGACGTACATGAGGCTTTTTACCCTATTCTTAGTAGGCTAGCAAGGCTAATTAAAAACCTTTAAAGGCCATTGATAGATGAAAAACCCTTGCCTTTAAAAACGATCTCAACTTAAGCTCGTTTCATAATTTATAATAACTTGCTTGCAACTTGTGATATGCTGTTTTGCCCTTTCGAAAAAATCTTTCCGTCTCAGCTAAAAAAAGATGATCTTTTTTTTATGCAGCTTGCTTACAATGAGGCAATTGAAGCCTGGAAGAAAGATGAAGTGCCCATTGGTGCTGTGATTGTAAAAGATGGCAACATCCTCGCTGCAGCCCATAACCTCGTAGAAAGCACGAAAGACCCGAGCGCACATGCAGAAGTTTTGGCCATTAGCCAAGCAGCCAATACCCTAGGAGACTGGCGCCTGAATGGCTGTTGCCTCTACGTCACTAAAGAACCCTGCCCTATGTGTGCTGGGGCTTCTATTATGGCGCGGATTTCTACCGTCATCTATGCTGTAGAAGACCCAAAGATGGGCTGCCTTGGAGGCGTTCATGCCAGCCACCGCCTTCCTACCCTCAACCACCGGCTGGAAGCCAAATTAGGACCCTATGGGGAAGAATGTAAGCGCTTGCTTCAGGCATTTTTCTCCTTAAAACGTAGCACACATCCTATTCCTATCTCTCAAGAAGGGGATCTTGAATAGCTGGGCTAGGGGGGGGCTTTACCTAGGGTAGTGAAAATAACCTCAGCAAGCCTTGGACCAATAGATTTTAGACTAGCGATCTCTTCAAAAGAAGCTTTTTTGATCGCTTGTATGGTTTTAAAGTGACCTAGGAGTAAACGCTTTTTGGAAGGGCCTAGAATCCTGTATTGCCTTAGAGCGCAGGTCTGCATTAAAGGCATTGGCGAAGCGGTGGGCTTCGTCTCTTAGGCGCTGCAAGAGATTGAGTGCGGGGCTTGTGAGTGAAAGATTTTTCTCATAGGGAGGCTCTAGGAAAACCAGTGTTTCCTTCTTTTTGGCTAGGCCTATCATACAAGGCGCCTTGGCCTGTATAGTATTAAAAGCCTTTAGAGCTGCTCTTAGCTGGCCCAAGCCCCCGTCAATCACGATAAGATCTGGCAAGGGCCTTCCCTCCCGGACAAGCCTCTGATAACGACGGTGAACAACCTCTTCCATGGCCCGGTAGTCATCATTTCCGATAAAGCTTTTAATCTTAAAGCGCCTATAATGGGGCTTATGTGGCTTTCCTTCAACAAATGAGACCATAGAAGCAACGACAAAGGTGCCTGAAATATGAGAAATATCAAAACACTCTATGACAGTCGGAGGGGCTTCAAGGCAAAGTTCTTTTTGCAAGAGCATAAGGGCTGTTTTTAGATGGTCCTGATTTTTCGGCTGAGGAAGGTGAATAAATTTGCGGCTAGGGTTCAGGGTATCTTCTAGGGCGCGGCAGAGGTCTCTTAGCTTTGCGGCCTCTTCAAAGGCTTGCTTTTCTGCGGCAGCGGCCATCTTGTCTCTGAGTTCTTGGAGATGGTCTTTAGCTTTACTTTTTAGGAACTCACAGGCAGCCTCGACTCTTTGCTTGTAAGTAGGTATATCTACGGTATTGGGATGGCTGTAAATTTCAGCCCGGGCGTCTTGATAGAGGTCGTAGTGGGTATCGCTTATTTTTTTAGGCTGGGTATCGCCTAGCAAAACCCCAAAGCGAAAGCGAAGCTCTCGCAAGGTAAGGTGAAGAAAGTGTTTGTGAATGAAGGGCCCA
>CAZEFS010000099.1:0-4567 GCA_964511545.1 uncultured Opitutales bacterium | reverse complement strand
AGGCTCTTGCCTTTTCAATGACCATCTCTGCCACGTGGACGTGGCTCTGGGCATCTGCATCAAAGGTAGAATAGACCACCTCTCCGGGAGTGTGGCGTTTAAAGTCCGTCACCTCTTCGGGCCTTTCGTCTACTAATAGGATGAGGAGATGAGCCTTCGGATAGTTTTTGGCTATGGCGTTGGCCATGGCTTGCAAAAGAACCGTTTTACCCGTACGCGGTGGCGCTACAATCAGCCCCCGTTGGCCAAAGCCGATAGGCGTTAGCAAGTCTAGCGTGCGCATGGAGAGGTTATCCCAGCGTTCATCATTATTGGTTTCTAAAAAGATACGCTCTAAGGGATAATAGGGAACGAGCTCTGTAAAAGGAATACGTTGCAGGTTTTCCGCAGGGTCTTTACCCATGACAGAGAGGATATCCAGCGCAACGAGGCAGGAATGATCCTCTGAGGGCGCCATAGCTAAAACCTCTACTTCTTGGCCTTTTTTAAGCATAAAGGCCTTAATAAAGGCTTGCGGAACAAAAGTATTGAGCGCTTGCGTGTGGTAGTTGTCCTTTGCGTAGACCAGGACGCCATCACCTTGAGGATGGATGATCTCTAAAAGGCCAGAGACTTTTAGGGGTCTTTTTTCATCGAAAGCGTTCGTCAGCCAAGCATCTAGCAGAGCTTTCCGAGATGCTAGGGGGGTTGACCCTAGGCCCTGAGCCTTCAGCTCTTCTATCAGCTGCAATAGCGTACAGTTGTATAGGGCGTTAAAGTCTAGGGAGTCTAATTCTGGATTAAAGGCATTTTGGGCCGTGTGATCCAGAGCTTCGATACTCTTCAGACTTTCTTTAAAAGGCAAGCGGCCTAGCCTTAGCGAATTTCTGTCCCCTCCCTTCGAATGAGCTGGATCTTTATCTTTAATAAAAGGTTTTTTGAAATTCTGGCCTTGCGCTTGCTCGGGATAGGGGCGTTGGGAGAAGTTTTTTTTGTTAAAGTCTTTTTGAGAATGGTTTTGTGGGTGTTGAGGCCTAGCATAGTGCTGAGGGCGCTGCTCTTGCCTTTCAGGTTTTGAGTGGCGCTTGACCTGGTCTCTAAGAGGGCGCTGAAACTGACCTTGGAAGGATTGCTTAAAGTGAGGGTGCCCTTCTCTAGCGTGTTCTCTATACTCTCGTTGGAATCTTGGCCGCTCGGTTTGAGGAGATTCGGTATTGGGCGGCTGAGGAGGTTCTGCAATACGTGGGGGATTTCCCTGTGGTTCATTTTGGGTATCCAAAAAAGAGGTTTGAGGACCTGATGAGGTTTGCTGCAAGCTAGGTTCAGCTATGGAAGAAGGCAAGGCTTGGGTAGAGGGGAGAAGAGACTCGGGCGGAAGGGCAGTCGGATGGGCTTTGGTCTTTCTTTGTAGAGGCGAGCGTTTGATCGAGGGTGTAGGTCTGGTAGCCAAAGAAACTGGGCTGTCACTCGCTTGAGCTAAGGAAAGGGTCGCTTGCTCAGCATGAGATTCTCCCTGAGCTTTAGGAGCCCGGCCACGGCGAACTGTTTTTTTAGGCACTGAGGCTTCAGGAGAAACAGAAGGCATAGGAGCAGGTAAGAAAGCTTCTGGAAGGCGAGCAGGGGGGAATTCTTCAGACATAAAGAAAAACTAAAAATAAAAAGAAATAAGAAAAAACTCTATTAGGAGAAGAGGAATAGCTATGATTGGGATCTGGGCTGAGCAGGCAAAAAAAGGAGCCAAAAGGGCACTTTAGGGTGTCATTCTAGATAAGAAAGGTAGGATGCAGTGTAGCGTTAAACGCTCTAAAAACACACACGTTAGCTTTTACAAAAGCCCGAAACAGAGCCTTGTTTCTATCAAGGTTTGTAAAGTTTTCCCCAAACATCAAGCTTTTATTTTTAAATTTTATAAAAAGAAAAATTCCCCTATAAGGCTTTGTAGGAGAGTTGACCGATCAGGAAGGCATAGATCCCTTCGTACTAGCATTATTTCATAAGGATGATGTCCTTAGCTGCTTGGGGGTAAGCGGCCCATAGTCAGTAACTACCGCTTCACCCGGTATTTCAGGGGTCTCTGAAGCGTATATAAATGTTAGTAAGGTCTTATTGCTTTAATAAAAAAGGCAAAACCCCAGCCTTAGTATGCTATATGTTTTGCCTAACTTATTCAATAAAAACGTTTTAGGACCTCGAATTTACCCTACTTGGTAGCGTGCAAAGCGTCCAACGGTAATATTTTCCCCCATTTTTGCAATAAAGCTGGAGATCAGCTCTTGTAGGGTGATGGACGGGTCTTTCACAAAGGCTTGCTCTAGGAGGCAATGATCCGCAAAAAACTTATCCAGTTTACCGTTTACAATCTTTTCAATAGCGGCTTCGGGCTTGCCAGCACATTGCTCTTTTGCGATATCCCTCTCTTTTTCTATGAGAGCTGCGGGAACTTCTTGTCTGTGTATGTACTGAGGAGAAAGGGCTGCGATATGCATTGCAATATCTCTAGCAAGGGCCTTAAAGCTATCATTTTTGGCTACAAAGTCTGTCTCGCAGTTGAGTTGCACCATAACCCCAATTTTTCCACCAGCGTGGATATAGGCCTCTATTAAGCCTTCAGCTGTTGCGCGGTCTGCTTTTTTAGCAGCTGTGGCGAGACCTTTTTTCTTTAGAAAGACAATAGCGGCTTCAAAGTCTCCTTGGGTTTCGAGGAGGGCGTTTTTGCAGTCTATAATACCAGCACCGGTTTGGGCTCTGAGCTCGGCTATTTTTTTTGCGTCTGTACTCATGGATATAATTAGGATAAAGAGATTATAGGGCAGTTTCGACGTTTGCGGCAGCTGTCTGCGCTTCATCCTGGGCCTTAGGCTTAGGGGCTGGAGCATTCTTTAGAGCCTGCCTTTTGTCTTGTCCATTTTGTATGGCTTCTCCTATGGTTTGAACGAGAATGCGGATGGATTTTGCAGCATCGTCATTTCCTGGGATCGGATATTGGACGAGGCTGGGGTCGGAATTGGTATCTACGATGGCGATAATAGGTATGCCCATACGGCGTGCCTCGTTAACAGCAATGGCTTCTTTTTGGATATCTACTACAAAGAGCGCTGCAGGAAGATCCTTGATCGTGAGTAAGCCCTCAAAATTGCGGTGCATACGAGACATCTCGCGGCGAATAACGGCTTCTTCTTTTTTATTCGCAAGTTTAGACATGCTGCCATCTGTATCCATGGCAATGTATTTTTTGTATTTGTCTAAGCTGCGTTTAACGGTTGAGAAATTAGTCAAGCAACCTCCCAGCCAGCGGCTTGCACAGAAGGGAATGTGCAGAGATTTTGCTGTTTCACGAATGATGTCCTGGGCTTGCTTTTTGGTGCCTACAAACCAGATGTCTTTCCCGGCGGCTACGAGGCTCTCGATATAATCACAGGCTTTTTTTAGGTTATCATAGGTGATCTGAAGGTCTATGATGGATATGCCGTTCATATTTTTGTAAATGACGGACTTGGAACGGGGGTTCCAGCGACGTAGCTGGTGGCCAAAGTGTACTCCTGCATCGAGTAGATCTTGTATGCTGATATTCATAGGTGATGGCTCCGTAACAGCTCTTAATAAGGGCTGCGTATTGGATAATGAGAATAGTTTTTAGGTTTAAGGTGCCTATAACTAATATATAGACAGGTATCAGTGCTGCATATTTCAGGATACTTTTCAAGCTTAAAGTTTTTAGTACATAAGCTAGGTAAGGGCTTTGTGGGCTGATTAAACCTCTTGCATAACCATTGTCTTTTGGTCTCTAGGTTCGTCAAAAATAAGCTCGGAATCCTCATGTACGCTTGTGTACACTCCGGTTCCTCATTTATTTTTTCCTGCCCAGAAACCAAAATACGTGGTTCTCCAAGAGGTCTATTTTTTAAACTTGATTTTTTTTGGGTGAGGATTAAAAAATACTCCCATGAAGCAAAAGCTTTCTACTACCCTGTCTTCCCTATTATGGGGAAGTGTCTTAACCTGCCTTCCACTTTCAGCCCAAGAAGCTGCGAGCCCAGATTCCCCTCAAGACGAGCTTCGTCTGTTTCCGTATCATGCATTAGCCTCTTTGGGCGATGAAATCCAAAGTGAATTTAAGCGTACCGGCTACATTGCTATTTCAGGGGTACCTGGCTTTCAGGCGGCCTACGAGCAATTTTTAGAGCAGGCACGGCATTTTGTTGCTTTACCAGCTGAAGTGCAGGCAAAGTGCACGCCTAGTGATTATTTTGCAAGAGGATGGTCCCGCGGGGTAGAGGCCTTGGTGCCTGGCCAAAAGGATACTTATAAGGGTTCTTACTACGCTTGGGTACCCAACCAGCCGTCCCACCCCAACGTATGGCCTGCGGAAGTACCTGGCTTAGAGCCAGCGTATATGGCTATTACCGAGAAAATGTTGGCTGTGGGCAAGGAGGTGCTGACTATCCTAGGGGTGAGGCAAGATTCTCGCGGCTTAGGACGCATGCTGCACTACAAAGCGATCCCGGAAGGGGAAAACGATGGAAACCCTAATTGGTGCAATATCCATAGAGACCATGGCGCTTTAACGGTTTTATGCCCAGAAGTGTAT
>CAZEFS010000098.1:982-4575 GCA_964511545.1 uncultured Opitutales bacterium | reverse complement strand
AGGCAGCTCTATGATACGGAAATTCCGAGGCCGTTTATAATGGTCTAAGATGATTTCTTGATAGAGTTCTTCTAGCATATAGGGTTTATGGGTTTTGGGCAGGGAGGCGTCTGCCTTATTTGAACCAAAACCTGAAGGAGAGGCAGCTAGGAAGCAAACCTTTTTTCAGGCCCCTGCTCCTAAAAACCCAGGTGTATCTTCTGAGTGCTTTTAGTCTTAAGAACGACTATCAAGGATTTCTTTTAGGGCATCACCCAGGAAATTGAGGGCTAGGAGGAGAAGCAGGAGGAAGATACTAGGGGCTAGAAGCACATGCGGGGCATCTTCTATAAAGCCTATGCCATTTTGAATGAGCCCTCCTAACGAGGCAGTGGGTGGGGGAACGCCTAGGCCCAGAAAGCTGAGTAAAGACTCTAGCATGATGATATTAGGCACTAAAATAGTAGCGCAGACGACTACCATGCCTAAAATGTTGGGAACTAAGTGCTTCAGAAAAATATTCCAGTGGCTTTGTCCCATCAGTTCTGCAGCTTTTATAAAAGCTTGCTCTTTGAGGCTGAGTACGAGGCTGCGGACTATCCGTGCTGTATTCAGCCATCCAACCGCTCCTATGGCTAAGAATAAGGCTAAAAATCCTCGGCCTAAGAAAAACATGAAAATGATAACCAAAAAAATATAGGGTAAGGCCTGAATAATATCTACAATGCGCATCAAGATGCGATCCACTCCTCCTCCCTTGTAGGCTGAAATGACTCCATAGCAGACTCCAACTCCTAGAGAGACTACCGTAGACATCAGCCCTACAAACAAGGAGATCCGCCCGGCAATCAGCGTGCGGACGCATAGATCTCGTCCTAAGAGGTCTGTTCCCAGCCAATGTGCTTTAGAAGGTGGGCTGAGGCCTAGGAGGCAGTCTTGGTCAAACTCTCCATATGGACTGAGCAAAGGCCCTACTAGGCACAAAAGGAGCAAAACACCTAAGCCTAGGAGGCTAAAGAGCCCTAGTTTATGCTTTAAAAAGCGCTGCCATACGCTTCTATGGGCAGGAGGCTTTTGAAGCGAATTGGATAGGAAACAATAAGACTCCATAATCAATCTCAAAAATTAGTTGAGTCTTATTTTAGGGTTTACCCAGGCTAGCAAGAGATCTGCTAGAGCGCTCATCAAGAGGAGCAAAAATCCATAAAAGAGAACCACCCCCATGACTAGCGTATAATCCCTATTGAAAGTGCCCTGTACAAAAAAATACCCAAGACCCGGGACGCGAAAGATAGTTTCTACCACAAAACTGCCTGTAATCAGCGTGGCGACGGTAGGGGCTAGATAGGCAATGACCGGTTGGAGGGCATTTTTTAAGACATGAATACCCAGAATCCTTTTTTTAGACAGACCCTTCGCATAAGCTGCCTGGATATAGGGCTGGGCTGATACTTCTAACATGCTTCCTCTCAAAATACGGGCAATATAGGCAGCATGAAAGAGCCCAAGCGTCAGTACTGGCAAGAGTTTATCTTCCCAGGTTTCCCAGCCGCTAGCATTCAGCCACTGGAGCTTTACCCCAAAGATGAGTAGCAAAATAGGGGCCAAAAGGTAGCTAGGCAGGCAGATACCAAGGGTAGTTAGGCCCATAATAGAGCGGTCCCATACGCTAGCGGGTTTTATGCTAGCAATCAAGCCAGCCGTTCCGCCTAGAATACTTGAAAATAAAAAAGATAAAAGCCCTAGTTCTAAAGATGAAGGCAGGCGTTTAGCTATCAGCTCTGATACGCTATAGTTTGGATACACCAGCGAAGGTCCAAGATCTCCTTTACAGAGCTGTTGCAAAAAGCGAAGGTACTGCTGGCCTAAGCTCCCATCTAGGCCATAGTAGCTGTCTAGATTTTTTAGAATCTCAGGCGGGAAGGATTTTTCGCTATCAAAAGGCCCACCAGGAGCTAGACGAATTGTAAAAAAGGTCAAACTCGCCAAAATAAGACAGACTGGAATCAGCTCAAAGAATCGTTTAATCAGAAAGTACTTCACCTTTAAAAAATGATGGAAAGGGCTTGGTGTTAGCAGTATGGAAAATGTGCGCTTAAGCTAAAAAAGGCTTCACAAACAGTCATACACAAGGCTCATAATCCTTTAAGGACTTGCTTCCTCAAAATAAACTTGAGAATAAGGATGCAAATTTAAAATGTTTGGATACCAACCTTTAACCCTAGGATCCATCAGGTTTAGCGTGTTAAAATGGTAGATCAGTAGTAAGGGAATCTCTTCTAGCAAAAGCCTTTCCGCTTCTTGTAAGAGAGCATAGCGCTCTTGGGGATTTTGTTTTTGATTGGATGTTGCGATGCATGTATCATAGGCTTCACAGCGCCAGCGGCTCCAGTTATTTGGACTATCACTGAGGTACACCTCTAGGAAGGCGTGGGGATCTAGGTAATCCCCCATCCAATTGGCTCTAACGATCTCAAAATCATAATTTTTTCGGCGATGTAGGAAGACTTTCCATTCTTCAATCACCAGTTCCACCTTAATGCCTAATTCCTTGAGCCATACGGCTTGAAGGACCTCTGCTATTTGTCTATGATTGTCAGAGCTATTAATGAGGAGCCTTACCTTTGGAAACCCTGTCCCGTCAGGGTAGCCAGCTTCGCTTAAGAGGGCCTTGGCTTTTTGGAGATTTTCTTCTATCCTAGCTTCAGGGGTATAGCCAGCGGTATGAGGGGGGGTATAGGCATAGGCAGGAGTTTTTCCACCACCTACGACGCTATCTACCAAAAGGCTTCGATTGAGGGCTAGGCTAAAGGCCAGGCGAACGCGTTTATCGTCAAAGGGCTTTTTCTGGGTATTAAAAGCATAGCAGTAGGTACCTAAGGCGGGGGCTTCAAAGAGCTCTGGAGCTTTTTTTTTCTTTAGGGCCTTGTACTTCCCTAGAGGCAAGGCCTCGGTGAGGTGTACATGGCCAGACCTAAAGGCCCGCTCTTCACTCATCAAGTCATTAATAGCCAAGAAGTGAATAGCGTTCAGCTTGACGTTAGCAGCATCCCAGTAATAAGGATTTTTTTCTACAGTTAAGGCTTGGTGGATGTCCCAGCTTTTAAGACAAAAGGGACCATTGCTGACAAAATGAGAGGGGTGCGTCCAGGTATTATGGCGGTCATCCACGCTGCCGTGGGCCAAGATCGCGTGTTTAGGAACAGGATACCAGGCTGAAGATGCGAGGTATTGCAGAAAGTAGGGGAGGGGATGCTCAAGCTCGACTTGGAGTGTATGGGCATCTAAAGCACGGATACCCACTGTGCTAAAGTCTTGGATGTCACCATTTTGATAGGCTTTAGCTTTTTTTAGGGGATGAAAAAACGAACTTAGGCCCGATGCTAGGTGGGGATTCAGAATCCTTTGGGCAGAAAACACAAAGTCTTCTGCCGTGAGGGGGGTACCATCGCTCCATTGGGCCTCGGGCCTAAGATGGAGGGTATAGACTGTGCCATCTTGCGATATATCCCAGCGATACGCCAGGCCCGGGCTGGGGGTGCAGTCTTTGTGATCTAGGTTGAGTGGGCCCTCAAAGAGGGCGAGGAGAACCATTTTTTCGGGTAAGCCTCCAG
>CAZEFS010000098.1:0-972 GCA_964511545.1 uncultured Opitutales bacterium | reverse complement strand
CTAGCTCGGTAGGCTCGGGACACATACTTTTTATAAGTGTTTTATCCTCAATGGCTTGGTCAGCTTTGGTTTTAGCAAAAATACTAGAAGGCAGCACACAAGCTGCTATAAAAATCAAGACAGATAGCGGATACATGGCTTAAGCAGTTTTTTTTGTATAGAGGGCTTTTAGGAAGGTATAGATACGGTCTTTGAGTTCTAGGCGAGGGACGATTTGGTCTATCAACCCTCGGCTGAGAAGAAATTCGGAGCTCTGGAAGCCTTCTGGCAGCTCTTGTTTGATCGTTTCTTTAATGACTTTTGGACCTGTAAAGCCAATGAGGGCCTCAGGTTCTGCTAAAATAATATCCCCTAAGGAGGCAAAGCTGGCCATAACGCCTGCCATAGTAGGATTCGTTAGCACACAGATATACGGAAGGCTTTTGGCCTTGAGGCGGGCTAGGGCGGCGCTGGTTTTGGCCATTTGCATGAGACTATAGATTCCTTCGTACATGCGAGCTCCTCCCGAGGCGCAGACAAACACGAGCGGTAAATGGTGTTCTATGGCTCTTTCTATAGCCCGTGTTAGCTTCTCTCCGGCCGCGGACCCTAGGCTAGCTCCTAGAAAACGAAAGTCCATAACCCCTAGGCTGATCTCTATATCTTTTATTTTTCCAATACCGCTGACTACGGCTTCTTTGAGCCCAGTTTTGACTTGGTTTTCCTTTATTTTTTCTTTATAGGAGGCTACTCCCTTAAAGTTAAGTGGGTCTGCCGATTCTAGATGAGCATCGTATTC
The DNA here is from genome assembly GCA_964511545.1 of uncultured Opitutales bacterium. Taxonomy (GTDB): domain Bacteria; phylum Verrucomicrobiota; class Verrucomicrobiia; order Opitutales; family CAZEFS01; genus CAZEFS01. The sequence goes on along the minus strand of CAZEFS010000098.1, from coordinate 194 downwards.
TTGAAAGGAGCCTGCTTCTAGCAAGAGGTCTATCCTCTGCCAAGCGGTGATAGGAAAGTGATACCCGCTATGAGGCACTACCTTGTAATTTTGTGAGACTTGTTTTTCATACACAATCTCGCCACTTTTTGGACATTTGAGCCATAGATCCTTGGGGATCTCCTTTTTCTTGGTTTTGACAGTGACGGTTGAGT
>CAZEFS010000097.1:0-4643 GCA_964511545.1 uncultured Opitutales bacterium | reverse complement strand
GAAGGCTGGCTCTACACCAAAAAAGAAGCAGTGGGCAAGAGCTTACAAGCTCTGCAACAAGAAATAGAAACAGTTAACCAGCGTATCTTAGCAGAAGATGCTAAACGCAAGCAGGATGCATCTATTGTATCGAGCAACCAACGACGGATGCAGCAAGGATCCAACCTTTTTCCAAGAGCTTCCCTTTTTTAATCCAATATGCCCTATTACTACCTGGTACTTATGCTTTTGCTAAGCGCTTGTGGCCCTAGTAAACGCATGCAAGTGACTCAAAATTTCATCCCCTCTTACAACCCTAGCAATACCTATCAGAAGGAAAAACTGCCTCAAGGCGTGCAACGAGTGCTCCTACTACCCTTATACAGTAAGGATCAGGAATGGATCACTCTAGAACCCCTTCATCAATCCTTTCAGACAGAGCTGATACAAACCCACCTCTTTGAAGTCATCCCTGTGTCTAGAAAGCACCTCATAGAGCTCTTTGGGCAGCCGCAGTTTAGCTCTGTAGGTTCTTTTCCACCTAATTTTGTCGATACTCTGGCCCAATACTACCGCTGCGATGCTTTATTGCTAATAGACCTCAGTCAGTTTAGGCCCTATAAGCCTATGGCTATAGGGGTGAGGGCAAAGCTGGTGGCGCTAAAAGACTATAAACTCCTCTGGGCCTTTGATGCCATTTTTGATGCAGGAGATACCCGGGTAGCCACTGGAGCGAAACGCTACCAGCAACGCTTTCAAAGCCAAAATTACCCCCTGCATGAGCCTATTAGCGTGCTGCAAAGCCCCCGCTGTTTTTCCAGGTACGTCGCCTTTAGTGTCTTTCAAAACCTACAAGAGCTAGCGCCTAAAACCTCCGAAAAATAACCCTTTCAAGCAAACTAAGGAAATGTCTCCCTCCCTATCCCATGCAAAAGGTCTCTAGGGTTGGGCCTAAAAAAGCGGATATCACCCCTCTAAAACTAAAAGAGATGCTCAGCATGAGGCCTCTTTGGTGACTATCTAATGATCTCATGCAATTTCAGCCAAAACTAAGCCTTTACAGCTTTGAGCTAGGCAGATTACTCTCTTTGTATGCAGGCTCAACCTCTCTTTCCAGGTCTAGAAGACAGGCTAAAGACTTTTTTGCACGCAAGAGGCTCTATCCATCCTGAGGCCTTTGTAGCAAAGTCTGCTACCCTCATTGGCGACATACGTATTGGTAAACACTGTAGCCTTTGGCCTTTTGTGGCAGCTAGGGGAGATTTAAATTATATTGCTATGGGTGATGAAACCAACATCCAGGAAGGTGCCGTCCTTCACCTAGCAGAAAACCACCCCCTGCTCATAGGTAAAGGCGTTACCGTAGGGCATAAAGCCATCTTACACGCCTGCACGGTAGAAGACCACTGCCTGATTGGCATGCAGGCTACCGTCTTGGATGGAGCGATTATCGGTGAAGGGTCTATTATTGGGGCAGGAGCCTTGGTCCCTCAAGGAGTAAAGGTACCCCCGCGGTCCTTGGTTTTAGGCCTACCGGGGAAAATTGTACGCCAAGTAAGCGATGCTGAGTACGCCCATATTCTAGACAGTGCCCGTATGTATATAGGCCTTGCTAAGGCCCACCAAGCACTCAAGGGCGGAGGCTGGTTTAGCTAGAAAAGCATCTATTTAGTATAGAGGAAGATCTCTTGGCATAGGGGCTGCTACGTAAGACCTATTGTTTTATGAACTTAGGAATGAGCCAAGCCGCAGCTGCTATGGAAACGCTAGAATACTGGCGTGATATTACGGCTATGAATCTGGCCTCTATGCAAAAGCCAGGCCACAAGGAAGTCATCCCTGGAGCTTATGCAACAATAGTCAACAAAAACGCTAGGCTTCAAGATAATGATCCTCAAAGGTATCTACCCGAGTGTGCCTCTCAGAGTAATTTCACGCCAGGCTCTATGCAAAGAACAGACGTACCCACGCATTTGGCTCTAGAAGACCCTGATTGCTTTTTTGAGCTGGTGGATGAAGCGGGCAATAAAGTGTACACCCGGGATGGTAGTTTCCATTTTAATAAGAATAACGAGCTTGTCAGTGCTAGCGGCCATTACAAGGTAAGCAACAGTGGCTCTGCGCCTATTGTGCAAGTAGGGAATGGTTATCCCATCTGTGTTAGCAAAAATGGAAAAATCCAGCAAGGAGGCCAAGAGATTGGAGCCATCGGCGTATTCAAGCTAGACCCGACGACTGTGGAGATGGTTTCTGGAGGGTATAAGCTCAAAAAGGCTAAAGAGGCCCCACCAGCTGAGAAGTTCGAAGTGCTTCAAGGCGCACTTGAGAACAGTAACGTACAAACTCCCCAGCAAATGATCCGGCTGATAGACATCCAGCACCACTATGATGCGAATGCCGAAAGCCTCAAGGCTCTAGATGGAGCACTCGGAAAGCTTATTCAAAACATTTACTCCTCTTAACCTTTTTTGTGATTCAGCACTCTTTTTTATGTCTAACACTATAGCTTTATATGCGGCTGCTCAGGGCATGTATAATGATGAGCAAAAGCTCGCTGGTATCTCAAACAACCTAGCAAACTTAAACACCATCGCTTTTAAAAAAGATCGGGCAGAATTTGCAGACCTCATGTATCAAGAAACCAAAATGATAGGGGGAGACCCGGGGGATGGTTCTAAGAATACCAGTGGCGTTCAAATCGGTAATGGTAGCCAGATTATCGCTACCACACCCATCTTTAACCAAGGTAACCTCAGCCACACCGGAAGAGACCTAGATGTAGCCATAGAAGGGACAGGTTTTTTTAAACTAGAGCACCCTAACGGAGAGGTCTATTCTCGTGATGGCTCCTGGAAGGTCAATAATGAAGGGGACATTGTTACTAGTAGTGGCTACAAGGTCGCAGGCCTGCCAAACTTAAAGAACTATACCCACCTGTTTATATCCGATACGGGGGAGATGACCGTTCAATACGGCGACAGGCAAGAAACGTATAAGATAAACCTGTATCGAGTACCCAGTGAAACAGGCCTCAAAAAACTGGGTAACAACCTCTATGCGCTAACAGGCGCTAGCGGTGAAGCCCAAGCTGGTGAAGCCGGAAAAGAAGGCATGGGGGTCGTGCGTCATCAATATTTAGAACAGTCTAACGTCAAGGCTGTAGAAGAGATGATTAGCATGATAGACGTGCAGCGCAGCTATGAGATCAAATCTAAGGCTATACAAACCGTTGACCATATGATGGCTACGGCCACACAGATCAAGACCTCCTAGTCCTCTTTTTCAATGTATCTCGCTTCTGATTTTACTTTTTCAGCTCATGCTAAAGGCCTTCTTTCCTAATCTAGTCTTGCTTTTTTGCGTTTTTTTAAGCTCCGCCCCTCAGCTGAGCTTTGCTTATTTTGACTCTCTGAAGACCCTAGGAAACCAAGACCCTACCCCCGTTCTAACGGCCTATGCCCCCCCCCAAGCCCTACCTCTGAAAACGATTGAAGCCCTCTCTAAAGCCCCCAGTCCTAAACAAAACTTTTATATCCTAAGCGAAAAGGCGGTGAAAGAGGAGATCCGTCGCCAGCTCCAGGAAAAGTATGCCCTTGAAGGCGAGCTCAAAATTTTCCTCAACAAAGCCTTTCAGGACCTCCCTCTCAAAACAGAGCACTGGGAACTCGAAATTACCCAGTGCCCTCCAGATAAACTCAGCGACAAGTTTCTCCTTAGCTTTAATATCTTAAACGGCCCCCATCTTTTAGGCCAATGGCAGCTCCCGGTGAGAGCAGAGCTATGGAAAGATGCCTATATTAGCCTTCGCTATATTCGAAAGGGAGAAAATCTTTATGATAGAGACTTTAAGACCCATCCCGTAGATGTCTTGCGCATGCGAGGCCGGAGTGTCAGCACCCATGAAGACCTAAGCGACTATGTGGCTGAACAAAACGTCCCCCAAAATGACGTCCTCATCTATCATGACATCAAGCGTAAGCCCGATGTTGTCAAAGGCCAGATGGTAGACGTATTGGCTGAAGACTGTGGAATTCGCATCCAAACCAAGGCGAAGGCCCTGCAAGATGGTATCAAGGGAGAATGCATCAGCGTACAAAACATACAGTCTAAGAAAAATATCCAGGCCCAAATCATAGGAGATAACCTCGTAAAAGTACATTTTTAATGCGCTCTGAACGAATAGCTTTGTGTGTATTGTTTTTTCTTAGCCTAGGAGGCGGGCTTGTCTTGCCGTTCCACAAAGCTTATGGAGAATCGCTCTGGCTGCGTTCTACCACGAATGAAAGAGGGATGTTTTCAGATAGGAAAGCTTATAGGGTGGGAGATGTGGTAAAAGTGATTGTCAACATCAGCAGCGCTACAGATAAAGCAGGCCTAAAGCTCTCACGCGATGAAAAACGGGAAAATTCAACGCTGGATAATCCTGCTTATCAGTACTTTATCAAAAAGGCTGCAAAGATCATTAATGCCAATCTAGAACCGTCTGACCTGCACTCCACCTCTGCCCATAAAGGGAGCGGAGAAGTCAAAATAGACACACTCGATGCGTTTGCGACCTTTACCGTTACCGTCATTGATGTATTACCCAATAAAAACTTAGTCTTAGAGGGCTCCCGCCAGCTAAAGCTAGCAGACCAGCTGGTCTTTACGAGCCTAAGGGGGAT
>CAZEFS010000096.1:0-4685 GCA_964511545.1 uncultured Opitutales bacterium | reverse complement strand
CAAGCGGGCTCTACCAAGATAAAGCTGCCTTAGGCCAGCTACACAGCCTGGTAGAAGACTCTGAATGGTTGCAAGAAGGAGAAAGCTTGTCAGTCCTCGCTAGGACGCGCTATCAGGAGCCAACGCAACCGGTATTATGGACTTATAAAGGGAAAGGAGCGGGAGAGGTACTTTTTTCTAGGCCTCAGCGGGCCTTAACCCCTGGGCAAGTCCTCGCATTTTACAGAGGAACCCAGCTGATAGGGTCTGCCGTGTATCAGGCCTGAAAGTGAGTAAAAGGGATACTGGTTTTGTGAAAATTTTCCGCTTTTAAAGCCCTGGGGGGGGAGGGGGTAGGATGAGACTAGCCTTAATTATGGAAATTTTACATCTTGCGAACTATGTCTTGAGACATTTGACTGGATTGAATACCCCAGCCAAGTTTCAAAACTTCTGCTCTCTCTTTAGGGTCTTTCAAGGTATTGGCGTATTCTACGACTTTAGTAAAATCATTTGGATTGAAGCCTTGAGGAATCGGATTCTCGTTATCCTTAACTTGCTTTACAGAATAATATTTGACAGCCCCTCTAGGAGACTCAAAGCGGACAAGAGTAGGACGGACGGCCTTGAAAATAGAACGTATAGGAGAAGGCCTTGGAAAATTGGAGAAGCGCATAAAATGTAGAGTGTAGATAAGGTTAAACTAAACTTTGGAAAAAAAATTCATAAACATCGAATGTTTATGCTTTCATAGTAAGAGAAGAGGGGTCCATTTGTCAAGCATAAAATAGCAGATATTTTTTCCTTGAGAAAATTGTTTATTCGGTATTCTCTAAGGAGGGGCCTACAAATTAGGCTCTTTTTGGAACGATAAAAATTAAAAATAAAAAATTCTTAACTATTAATAATACTTTATTATGAGAAAATCATTCTCCGAAACAAAAATTCCTTATATTCCTCGTCAGAAGAGTTTCCCTAAGACTTCTGCTCTGAGACATAGAAATAAAGAAAATTTATCCTTGAATAGCGTTAACATTCCAGCGAATTGTGAAGGGATTTTAAATAAAAGCATGAAGGGATTATTGGATCCAGCAGCTTTAACCCAGGCTAAATCCAATGCTTTGACAGCAAGAGAGGTAAAAAAAATAGAAGCTTCAGCACAGAGCCAGCCCCTTCAATTGCTATCTTTAAAAAAAGAGACCCCCGAAGACGAGCTAATGTTTGAAGCGTGTCAGAGGGAGGATTTTGATGATACTTCTGTGGATTTACCTAACGAAATGCAAGCGAAGATCACTGAATATTGGGCGCTAGAGGATCTGCTTCGATTTTTAAAAGCTGCCTATGTGCCCGCAGCCATGGTGGGAGAGAATGAACTGAGAAAGTCCCGGAGAATGATGGCTGAATTAGCTATAGAAGGCTTTTCTGGCACTATTCAGCTCCCTCAAGATCAAACGAAAATAGCTCTCATTCTTAAAAACTTTCCCGGCATTGGTTTTCGAGGTGGTAGTTCTTTAAGCATTACAAAAGACTGTAACTGGCAAGAGATAACGACAGTGTTTCCAGGGGTAAAGTCTCTTGAATTGACTTCAACTACTCTTGAAAATTTAGAAGGTATACAATCGCTGACGAAGCTGACGGCATTGAAGCTGAGCTGTCCTCAGCTGCAAAGTCTGAACGGACTTGCAGAATTATCTGGCTTAACCCGTTTGGATGTGAGTGGATGTCAGGCTTTGAGAAGCCTTAAAGGCATTGAACGCCTGAATCAGCTGACAACATTGAAGCTCAACCATTGTTCCAGTCTTGAAAGCTTAGAAGGTATTGAACACTTATCTCAGTTAACGTACTTGGAAGTGAGTGGTAAAGAGCGGTTGATGGGCCTGAATGGAATTCAGAAACTAATGCAGCTGAGGACTTTGAGATTCAAAGATTGTTCTGACTTTCGAAGCTTGGACTTGCTTGCAAACTTGCCTCATCTACACTCTCTCGATCTTAGCGGGTGCAAGAATCTTGAGAGTCTGCAAGGTATTGTGAGAATGAGACAATTGACTCATTTAAACATTCATGGGTGCGAGAAGCTAAGAGGCTTAAACGGAATTGACGCTTTGGTCAAACTGACGTATTTGAATATGGATGGATGCGGACAAGTTGAAAGCTTAGCGGGTCTTGAAGCTTTGACTGGACTGAAAACCTTGATTTTAAAAAAGTGTTCTCTACTGGAGGACTTAACTTTTCTGGCAGGATTGACGCAATTGGTTCATCTGGATGTGAGTTGGACTAACAGGCTTAAAAGATTGAAAGGTATTGAGCATCTAACCACGCTGACTCATTTAGACATCACTCAGTGCTCGAGACTTGAAAGCCTTAAAGGCACAGAACATCTGCCACAGTTGAAACACTCCATGAGCTATAATGGAATAGAAGGTTTTGAAAATGAAAGACTTGTGATATAATAGAGTAACAGGGTTTGGGAGGGAAAGGTTTATTAAGAATTAACCTGGTGGAGTATCCTTAAGATGAGGAGCTTTGCACTCCAAAAATACGTTAAGGCTATACAAGAGTGGCTTCTCTTGGGTGACGTGAGAAGAGAGTAAAAAGCGGCTAGGGAAAAACAATCGGATGGACGCGGAGGATGCAAGGCTCCTGCTTCAGGGCTTGGAGCGTATTTTTGTACATAGGAAAAGACGGAGAGGGGAGTTCCACGGTATGGCGGCCGGGGGCAAGTGTTGTTACTAGAGTGAGCCGGTGGCGTTCTAGCAGGGAGTTTAGGCTAGCAGGATCGGTGGTGGCGTTCAGCTGGAGCTCGAACCTATTAGCTATATGGACTTGGCGACTGAGAACCTGAGGTGGCTGGCTAGGGCTCAGCTTTTCCTCCACCCGGATAAAGCCGGAAGGACCGACTCTATCATAGACCAAAACACGCTTTAGCCCGTACGGCTTTGTTTTTTCTATATAATAAAAGGCTAATAGAGGATCGACAGGCCTGGGGCTTTGAAGGTCTTGGGGTTGGATGGGGCGGCGGTAATAGGGCTTGGTACTGGCAGACTTTCGCTTTTCTCCGCCCAGGCACCACAGGATGGTTATTCCGAGTAAAAAGCCAGTGACGTAGATAGACAATTTTTTAGCAAAGGGCACAGGCCGGTTTGGTTTGAAAGAAGATAGAGGCCTATATCGAGAGAGCCTATATAATAGCCTTATTTAGACGGGTAAGAAAGCGATTTTTACTCTATAGATAACAACGTGTTTCAACGCATCTTGCTTCCCCAGAATTTTAAGAAAGTCCCTTATCGGGGAGGGGGGCGAATGTGATTTCATCGGTAAAGTGCTCTATTGCCTCGATCACTTGCTTGAGGAGGGATGCATCTTCAAGCACATCTAGCTCATCTAGAACCGTAGCTAGCAGGTAAGTGACCCAAGTACTATGATCTTTTTGCCAAATAATAAGCTTAAAGGGCAATATAAGCGCGGAAAGGGGGTGGTGCTGCAAGAGAGCGTTACTTAGCCTGGCGTTCTGATATAAAAAGACGGTACTTTGGTGCTGGCCGTCAGGGCTCTTGTAGTGATACTCAGACAGATACTCAAACCCACCTGCTTTTGCCTTGCTGGCTGCACGCTGGCAGGTTTCGTCAAAGGTATAGGGGCTAGCCTTTGTAACGAGATAGTCTTCTTCGGCGGCGTTCAAGGTAGGTAGAAAAAGACTTAAAAAACAGGCTAAAAAATAGAAAACTCTGCAGCAAGGTAAAGACATAGGGGAATGGGGGTAGAAGTCTTTTTATATTGTTTGAATAACAGCATCAGCTAGGCCATAGGCGATGGCTTCTTCAGCGTCCATATAGAAGTCTCTCTCGCTATCTTTTTGTACCTTTTCGAGCTTTTGACCAGAAGCTTTGGCCAAGATGGTATTGAGAATGCGACGCGTCTTCTCCATATTTTTTGCGAAAATATTGATATCCACGGCTACGCCCTGCATTTTGCCTGTGATATGGGGCTGGTGGATCAGCACCTGTGCGTGCGGCAGGAGGAAGCGGCGGCCCTTGGGTGCTGCACAGAGGATGATAGAGCCCATGCTGGCGGCAAGGCCTGTGACGATGATAGTCAGAGGAGACTGGATGAGCTTTAGTGTATCGTAGATAACAAGACCATCAATGGTAGATCCCCCAGGGGAATTCAGATAGAGGGTGATGTCTTTTTTAGGGTCCATCCACTCCAAATACAGAAGCTTTTCGATAAAATCTTGTGTGCTTTCGGTATCTACAGGGCCAGAGAAGAAGAGCTTGCGCTCTTCGAGAAATTTTTTTTGTAAAAGGTGCTTACAGGATGCACCTTCTTTGCTTTCCTTGGGTTCGTTATCTTTTGGCATAAATAATAGGTGTATTAAAAGCGATTTTTTTAAAAAGGTCTAGATTAAACCGAGCTGCATTTTGCCTTCCTCGGAGATCATATCCTGAGACCAGGGAGGGTCCCAGACGATTTCAACGGAAGCATCGGCCACGCCTGGAACGGTTAAGAGCTTTTGTTTAGCGTCTTCGGCAATAGAAGGCCCCATACCACAGCCGGGGGCGGTAAGCGTCATATGCATTAAAACGACGTAACGTTCTTCGAGCTTATCGATAAACAGAGAATAGACAAGGCCCAGGTCCACGATGTTGACGGGGATTTCAGGATCGTAGCAGGTTTTGATGCTGCTAATAATCTGCTCTTCCGCATTG
>CAZEFS010000095.1:3265-4728 GCA_964511545.1 uncultured Opitutales bacterium | reverse complement strand
CCTTTAGTTCTATCTTTATAAAAGCTCTGGAAACAGGCTATCAAACGCTAGACCTATTGGCTACCTTCTTTTTTTGCGCTACCGTCATCACCTTTTTTAAGGACTATACCCGCAACCACACTAGACCGCACACTAAGCCCATTAGCATCGCAACCCTAAGCTTTCTTGCCTGCCTCTTGGGATGCTCACTCTTAGGTATTATCTATCTAGTCCTCATCCATATTGGCAGCCTATACGCTCCATATTTGTTAGCCTTCAGCCCCTCACATCGGCTGATTGCTCTAGCCGAATATACTCTCGGCTCTTTTGCCTTACCTTTAGTGAGTTTTACTGTGTTTTTTGCCTGCTTAACGACTGTAGCCGTCTTAGTTCTCTTGTTTGGAGATTTTTTGAGGACTTCCTTCTTAAGAAATGCCTCAAAAAAGACCTGTTTGGCCCTCACCTTGGGGCTATCGTACGCAATGTCTCTTCTCGGCTTTGATATGATCTTTCAGTTTCTGGGCGAAATTCTCTTTGTCCTGTACCCAGCCATTATCACGCTTACCATATGCCACCTTATTTCCAAGTTAGGTCCTATTTTACCAAAGCCACGAGGAAAAAGCTTGGAAACAGAGTGCTTATGGCTTAGGGTCCACTACAAACAGGTCTTGTTCTGGCTAGCAACGGCCTTGAGCTTTCTCTATAAACTTCAATACATCTAAAATGCCATGCAGGATATTCCCTTATCTTTAGTGTTTTCAGAGCTAAAACAGCTCAAAAAAGAAGGGATTGAAAGCTTATATATCAGCGAAGAGGCCTTAGAAAAGCTTGAGACTCTTTCCGACCTAGCTCCTATTCAAGCCTCTAGCAAAAAACCCTCTAGGTCTCTGCCAGAGATACCTTCAGCTTCTCCTTCAGTTCTTATGAAAAGTATCATGCTTCCCACGCCTCCGGATAAAGGAGCCACGCCCTTGGCTGAACCTACAGCTGCACCGCCGCCCATCCAGCTGCCTCCTGGCTCCAAAAAAGACCAGTGGGACTATCTAAAAAGCCTCGTGCTCGCTTGCCCAGAATGCAAGCGACAGGTAAAACCGGGGAAACAGATTGTTTTTGGCGTGGGTAACCTAGATGCAGACATCTTCTTTTGTGGAGAGGCTCCTGGCGCGGATGAAGAAACAGAAGGCGTTCCCTTTGTCGGCAGAGCTGGACAGCTGCTCACTAAGATGATACAAGGCATGGGGCTAAGCCGCGAGCAAGTCTATATTGGAAACATTATGAATTTTCGGCCTGATACCGGCACACCCTTCGGAAACCGCCCACCGACACAAAAGGAAATGGAATTTTGCCTACCCTACCTCAAGGCTCAGGTAGCTATTGTGAAACCAAAAGTGATTGTTGCGCTAGGGGCTACTGCTGTCAATGGGCTACTAGGGGTGAACCCTAAGCGGAAAATGGGCCAGATCCGAGGCCAATGGCAGAACTTT
>CAZEFS010000095.1:408-3255 GCA_964511545.1 uncultured Opitutales bacterium | reverse complement strand
ACAAACCGCACCAAAAGACAAGTTTGGGAAGACTTATTAGCCGTTATGGAAGCGGTAGGCTTGCCTATCAATGATAAACAAAGAAACTATTTCTTGTAAAATGCATCCGTACTTGCCAAAAGTAGAGCAGTTTATAGGCGCTATCGTTTCATAATAGAGCCCTGTAATGCTTAAAAATTGCTTTAAGAGCCATGAATTCTATTTTAAAAACTGTTGCCTTGGTCGGTAGGCCTAATGTCGGAAAAAGCCGCCTCTTTAACCGCTTGGTAAAGAAACGCATCTCCATCGTGCATGACCAAGCAGGTGTGACTCGAGACATCATCGTAGCAGAAGTAGACCAGCACTTTGTCCTCATGGATACAGGAGGCCTAGGCCTAGACTCGGGTGAGAACAATCTAAAAGTCATCGACCAGGCGGTCAGAGAACAAGCAGACTTAGCCATTCAGGCTGCTGATCTGATTGTCTTTGTAGTCGATGGGAGAGGGTCCTGCACACCGCTAGATACCATCATAGCTAAAAAACTAAAAGAATATGGGAAACAGGTGATCCTCGTTGTCAACAAGGTGGACCACCCTAAAAATGAGGATGATATCCTACCCTTTTACCAGTTAGGTTTTGGAGAGCCCCTGGGGATTTCAGCTGAGCATAATCTGCAAATCGATACGCTTTTAGAGAAAATTAGCACCTATATCGGTCCGCCACCTGCTGAAGGAACGAATGAGGCCAAGTCTAGCCAGGAGCCTGCGAGAATGAAAATCTGCTTTGCTGGCAGGCCAAACGTTGGAAAGTCTTCGCTTGCCAATGCCCTTTTAAAGACAGAGCGCCTCATTGTAAGCGATGTTCCGGGTACGACCCGAGAGAGTGTACGGATTCACCTTGACTATACTGCTAAAGACCAAACTCCGCTTCATTTTTGTCTGATTGATACAGCGGGTCTCAGGCATAACAATAAGATCAGCACCAGTGTAGAAAAGTTTTCATCCTTTAGAACCCAGCAGGCTATTGAAGAGACGGACCTGGTCTTCCTCGTCTTGGATGCAAAAGAAGGAGTGACTCAGCTAGATAAGAAACTAGTGAGTACTATTACAGAGCTGGGAAAAGGCCTCATTATCATCGTTAATAAGTGGGATATAGCCATCGATCAGTTTAAAAACAAAGGGGGCCTAGAGGGTTATGAGAATTTACAAGAGTTTCGTGAAAAGTTTGAAACCTTTGTAAGAGACACCATCTTTTCTTTGCCTCAGATTCCCATATTTTTCACCTCTGCAAAAGAAGGCTATGCCCTGCCAGAGCTCTTGGAAGGCGCTGCTAAGCTGTATAAAAAAATGCAGGCTAAGCTCCCCACAGGGCCTCTCAACCGTACCCTAAAACAGATTATGGAGCGTAAGGGCCTAAGCTTTAAGGATGGAAGGCACTTTAAGGTATATTATGTATTGCAAACGAGTTTTGCACCCCTAAAGCTACGCCTTTATTGCAACCAAGCGGTCAAAATGAATGAACCGTATAAGCGCTACCTAGAAAATTCCTTGACTACGGCCTTTGGCCTGGAAGGCTGCCCTATTCTCTTTGAGCTCGTAGGCAAGCCAAAACGTCCTAGGGCCCCCTCTGCAAGCTCCCCAAAATCTCAGCAAAAAGATCGTAGATCCCATGGCCGTAAAAAAAGACGCTCCTAGAGTCGTCTTCATGGGCTCTGACCCTATAGGCCTGCCTCTCTTAGACTATCTATATGCACAAGACCAAGAGCAAAGGATAGACCTCTATGCTGTCTTTACTCAGCCAGACAGACCGCAGGGCCGTGGAAAAATAGTCCTCCCCAATGCCATTAAAATCTGGGCCCAAGAACGTAAGCTAGCCGTCTACCAAGCAGAAAGACTAGAGGCTGCCCATAGTCAATGGCTAAAAGACCATGCTATTAGCCTAGCCTGCGTCATGGCGTATGGGCAGATCTTAAAAAAAGACTTTTTAGATGCGCTACCGCTAGGAGCCATCAACTGGCATGGGTCTATTTTACCCAAATACCGTGGAGCTTCGCCTGTAGAGACTGCTATCCTTGAAGGAGAAAATGAAAGCGGCCTGAGCCTCATCTACATGACGCCCAAGATGGACGCAGGGCCTATTATTGGAACAGCATCCCTGGCAATTGAACTGACAGATACTGCCTCTAGCCTGCGTGAAAAAATAGGTAAACTAGCCCCCCAACTTACGGCTTTGCATTGGGAAAACATCCTAAATGCTAGGGCCCCTACTAGGCTACAGGATGAAGCTACCATCTCTTATACCCGAAAACTCCATAAAGCAGACGCCTGGCTAGATTTTAACCAAAGCGCTAGCCGCCTAGAACAAAAGATTAGAGCCCTTAACCCCTGGCCGGGTACCCAATGCGAGCATAGAGGCACCCTCCTTAAAATCCATAGGGCACGCGCTGTATGCGAGGAAACAATGATTTCTGAGCCTCCAGGGACAGTCCTAGCCCTGACGGCAGCTACTCTAGATCTAGCTACAGCCAAAGGTCTCTTAGCCATCAGCCACTTGCAAAGGCCAGGCGGGAAAGTCTTGGATATAAAAGCTTTTTTAAATGCCTACCCTATCGCGGTAGGAGATCTCCTTAAAGGTCAGCCTAAGCAGCCTTTTGTAAGCCCAAAGCCTTTTAGACTAGGTCCTAAATGAGAGGGTAAATAAACGCAAACTAATCTGCCTTTACTGGCTCTGGAATAGGGGTGAGAGGCGTTTCTTCTTTTTGAGAGACGCGGCGCTGATAGCGCTGCAAAAATTTGAGCCCCACCTGAGTCAGGACCACCATACAGACAATATACAAGAATGGAGAAGGAGCCCAGCCGCTTTGCTTCC
>CAZEFS010000095.1:0-398 GCA_964511545.1 uncultured Opitutales bacterium | reverse complement strand
CATAGGCGTAAGGCCAGAAAAGAGCATGGACCCTAGGCTATGACCCATGGCTAAGCAGCGGTAGCGGTAGCTGACGTCCAAAACATCCATAATCAGGACAGACCAAGGGAAGACGAAGAAGGCCTGGGCAGCTGTGGTACAGACCATGAGCCACTGAGGGTACTCATGCTGGCTGATATAAAACATACTCAGCACCATAAGGCCTAAATACACAAGAGAAGAGAGTGTAACGGTACGCACTACCCCATAATGATCTGCCACCCAACCCGCAACTGGAGCAGCAAACATGTACATCAGCAGAGCAGAGCTCGTATATTGCATGGCTATAGGCTGCTTCATAATGTCCAGGATTTTACTAATATAATTGCCTAAGAAAATAATCGTAAAGTGCTGGGTAG
>CAZEFS010000094.1:0-4730 GCA_964511545.1 uncultured Opitutales bacterium | reverse complement strand
TTCGAGCACTTCTGCATCTGAACCCTCTTGGCGTACGAGCTCTATAACGGCTTGAGGCTCTATCCCTAGATGGAGGCACAAAAAGCCATCAAACCCCTTCGTAAAGTTCCGCTGGTAAGACTTGGGTAAGGCTCCAGCCAAGTGTTTGCGGATTTTCGCTAAGAAACGCGGCAGGTGCAAAAGGCCAAATACCCTATCCGCCAGGTAGGGAGAGGGTAGGTCATAGAGCACTTCGCCCGTGTTGTATACTCTAGGCGTTTCGATAGCTTGAGAAGACGGAGTCATAGTAAATTTTTAAGTATTCAGGCCGCAGCATTTTTTAAACTTTTTAGTGCTGCCGCAGGGGCAAGGATCGTTTCTGCCAATTTTAGGAGCTTTTTTTTCAGTATCCTCGGGTTGGATAATCTTACCCTTGTAGTAGTACCAAGTGCCCTTTACTTTTTTGAAAAATCCAAGCTCATGGTGCTTTAGGGCTTGGCCATCTTCCTCATAGCTAGCGATAAACTCTACTATACCCTCTAAATCCCCTGCTTGACCTTTTTCTGTTTTGAGTATGTCTAGGCTCAGCCACTGGGCCTTGTCTGCCCATGCTTGTATAAAGGCTTTGTCTACCCTGTCCCTGTATTCGTGGTGCGTAGAGGCAATCAAATAGTCTATAGCCTTGACTGCATAGGCCGTGTAACGCGAGCGCATGAGGGCCTCTGCCGTTAGGGCAGGGCTTTTTGCAGTAAGGATAGGTTCACAGCAGCTAGAGAAGGATTTACCAGAGCAGCAAGGACAGCTTTGCATAAGCAAGACAATAAAAGGAAAGGACGGGCTAGTCCCATCCCATAGGTGGGAAAGGAGCCAAGGTCTACATCCAATAGACCTTTTGAATCATTAAGAGAATAGAGTAAGTTTTAGGAACAAGGATAAGGAAAAACCGGTCTGCCATCCGACCGTATCAGGCATAGTTCGGCACGAACGAAGCCTGAAGCTCAGAGAGCGTAGGGTGGAGCGTATAGCACAATACGTGAGGATTTTGACTTTTCTTGTGACAACAAAATTACTCATTTTGTTAATTAGGCAAGAGGTCTAGTACATTTTTTGCCTACTATCAAGCTCAAACCACAGGTTTACGATACAATTTATAGCTGAGATAATGGAGCCAGCTTTTGAAGAATTGGTAATGCGGACAGGCTAGAGAGAGTAGAATACCCCCATATTCTTTATGTTTCCAGTCTTCTAGAGCCATGGCAGTGAGGGAATATAAGATCTGCCGGGCATAGCTTTTAAGGCTGAGGGGGCTAAAGGCTGGGCTGTTCCAGCGCCAGTAACGCTCTAAAACTTGAAGGAAAGAATCATGCCTTTGGGGCCTAATCAGAATTTTTGGGTCATATATAACCTGCCATCCAGCTTTTAGGAGGCGCTCTCCTAGCTCTCTATCTTCTCCCTGGGTATAGGCTGGGTTAAAATTTCCCACGACTAGTACGGCTGCTTTTCTGAAAACCACTGCTGCTGTTTGAAGAGAAGCTCTGTGAGATAGCGTCTGTGTAGGATACTGATGAAAAAGGTGGCGTTTGCGCCAGGCATCCACAAAAGATAAAGACGGCTCAGGATCTTCTAATCTGCCGAAAACAGCCGCTACTGCTTCGTTTTTGAAGTGTAGCATCCCTTTTTTTAGGAAGTCTGGCTCTAAAGTGATGCCTGCATCACAAGAAAGGATAAAAGGAGCGTTCGATCCTTCGATGCTAAGACAGCGCATAAGGCCTCGACCTCCCCATTTAGGGTTTTGATAGACTCTTTTCACAAGCCGGTTGGCTAAGGCAAAGGTCTGGTCTGTTGAAGCGTCATCGAGTATCCACAGTTCATGGATGGGATAGGTTTGATTTTGAATACTGTCTAGAGCCTTGGCTAAGACTGTTTCGCTATTACGGCATAGCAGCACAGCGCTGACACTGAGATTGGGTTCCATGATTAATAAGCACTTTTTGGTGGAAAGACCAGTTGGACTAGGGTTTTGAAGATGATCACCCAGTCCAGTCCTAGGGACCAATGGTCAATGTAGAACAGATCATAGCTGGTACGCTCTCTTAAAAGCTCTAGATCTGTAATCTCCCCCCGGTAACCTTTGACCTGGGCTAGGCCTGTGATCCCTGGTTTTACAAAATGCCTTTGCCGGTATTGGTAAATATACGCATTAAATAGATAATCATGCTCAATAAAATGGGGCCGTGGGCCCACGACACTCATCTCTCCTTTCAAAACGTTTAAAAATTGGGGAAATTCGTCTAGACTTAGCCTGCGCATCCATTTCCCAAAAAGAAAAACACGTTTGTCTTCCGTGCACGCCTGTATGCTGGCTGTTCTTTTCTCGGGTGCATCAAACATCGAGCGAAATTTATAAATCATAAAAGGCTTATGATTCAGGCCCACTCGTTTTTGCTTAAAAAATAAAGGTCCTGGAGCCTGAATAGCCTGAAAAACCTTGACGATGACTATTAAAACCGGAAGAACCAAGATGACTACCCCCAGTGAAACAACAAGATCTACCAAGCGTTTTAGGCAGCGATTGACGGGGTTTTCTAACGGTTCTTCCTTAAAAGTAAAGAAGGTATGTACACCCTCTTGCAAGGCCACAATAGGCTGATTAAAGTAGGCTCTCCAAGGATTATAAATCAAGACCCTAGATCCCTCCTCTTCACATAGTTTTAATATAGTTTGTACCCAGGTTTTAGAATCTTGTGTCTCAACTAAGATGACTTGTTGCACCTGATGTTGTTTCAAGAGGGCCTGGAGGTGGCCGACTTTTCCTAAGTAAGGAAGGCTGCTACTTGTTTTTAGAGTGTCTTCGGAGGCGACATAGCCCAGTATTTTTAGGCCTAGCTTTGCATGGGCCAGCAGCCACGGCTCTAGCTCCTCTTGCAAAGCAGGATTGCCTATGAGTAAACAGTTGCGAAGGCTCTCTTTTTCAAAAAAAATCCTCGATAAGAAACTGGGCAAAGCATAATTAAGAAGCAGTAGCCCTGCCCAGCAAAACCCTATAAAAGAAACGACAAATATCCGACTAATGGCCTGATCTTTTGTGGCAAAAATAAGCGTAAAGAATAGAATCAATAAAATAAGCGTCTGCCTATTGGCTAGCCGAAAGGCATTATACCAGGGTAGGTTAACTACGCTAGAAGCAAATTTGGGGTAATAGACGAGGGCTAATACCCCCCCTAGGAAAGTAGCAACCGTGTATAATGTAAAATTCACACTGTGGAGGTGAAAATGAGTCACCACCAGGGAATATCCTTGGGTATAAAGACTAAACATACAGGGTAAGGCCAAACATATAAAAATGCCCTGTATTTGCAGCAAGCCGCGCGAACGGTCAGGTAGCATGTGGGGGGATAGAAATACAAAGGGGTTAGAGGGAGGGGGCTTTCAAAGCTATAGACAAGTCTGTAACAGAGGGTTCTATCTATTCTATCACCCATCGTCTCTGTATGCCAAGCCTAATTCTCGGTATAAGCCATTTTAGCTGATGGTATCTTTGGCTTATATACTTTTTCTATGCTCTAGGCCATAGGCCGTCTAATGACCTTGTGGGTCCGTCTCTATCTTTGAGTGTCTACTTGTCTTTGAGGCGAGAGCGTGCAAAGGCACGCATGTCTACGGCGACGTCATCTTTTTCAAAGATCTCTTGGCCCAGGATTTGCTCGATGATGTCCTCTAAGGCGAGGACTCCTGCCACTGCACCAAATTCATCTACTACCACGGCAAACTGTTCATGCTGCTTTAGAAACTGCGAGAGGGCATCGGCTGCAGTGACATTTGCTGGAATAAATAGGACGTTTTGCTTTAAATGGCGAATTAAAACACCTTTTTGTTGGTTAGCTTTTGCTCTAAAAATATCTCTCCTTCGGACGACACCCACCACATTATCCAGTGCTTTATCATAGACGGGTATGCGAGAAAATGGAATGGCTGGATGCAGTTTTAGAATATCTTCTACGGTATGGTGCATCTCAAAGCTGATCACTACATTGCGTGGGGTCATGATATCGTTCACAATCACGGTATCTAGGCTTAAGGCATTGGCTATCATGTTTTTCTCTCGGTGGCTGAGTTTTCCTTCCTTTTCACTTTTTTCGGCCAAAAGAAGGATCTCTTGGTCTGCTTCATCCGTTATGGTTTTCTTTTCAGTAAAAAAACGAATGGTAGCCTTAAAGAGAATCGATAGGGGCTGCATCATATAGCAGAGCCAAGAGAGCGGGTAGAGCAAGTAGCTCAGAACAGTAGTCTGATAAACAATTGCTAGGTTTTTGGGGAGGATCTCTGCAAAAATCAGCATACCCACTGTCATGATGAGAGAAAAGATCCACAAATTTTCCTTTCCTAAAACTTCTGTAGACAGTCCTCCCACTACCATAGCTCCTAGAGTATTGGCAAGGGTATTGAGGGTGAGAATAGCCGAGGTAGTCTCTTCTATATTATGTTTGAAAGACTCTAGGAGGAGGCCCTTGCGTTTATTTTTCTTTTTTAGCTTTTCAACCGTGCTTGTAGTACTACTGAGCACGAGGCCTTCACAAATGGAGCAAAAAGCAGAGGTACTAATAGTAAACACAATCGCCAAAACAAAGGTAAACATTGGGTCTATTCAAAGCGTTTCCTGTACCAGGAGACAATCTTTTTTATTCAGGCTTCACTCTACGAGCTACCTGACTCCCGAAGCTTCAGCGTAGTGGAGACGCCCGACACGGCCA